>NZ_JBEYFC010001077.1:0-1000 GCF_040634175.1 Streptomyces sp. NPDC007162 | reverse complement strand
GGTGCCGACCAGGGTGTCCGGGTAGGCCTGGCCGCCCCGGACCATGACGGTGCGGGCCAGGTGCTCGATGTTCACCTGGTGGACGATGCCGGTGCCGGGGGGTACGACCTTGAACTCGTCGAACGCGGTCTGGCCCCAGCGCAGGAACTGGTAACGCTCCTTGTTGCGGCCGTACTCCAGCTCGACGTTCTGCTTGAAGGCGTCGTTGGTGCCGAACTTGTCGGCGATGACGGAGTGGTCGATGACCAGCTCGGCCGGGGCCAGCGGGTTGATCTTCGCCGGGTCGCCGCCGAGCTCCTTGACGGCCTCACGCATGGTGGCGAGGTCGACGACACAGGGGACGCCGGTGAAGTCCTGCATGATCACGCGGGCGGGCGTGAACTGGATCTCCTGGCTGGGCTGGGCCTGGGAGTCCCAGCTGCCGAGGGCGCGGATGTGGTCGGCGGTGATGTTCGCGCCGTCCTCCGTGCGGAGCAGGTTCTCCAGCAGCACCTTCAGGCTGTACGGAAGGCGAGCCGAGCCTTCCACCTTGTCCAGCCGGAAGATCTCGTACGACTCGTCGCCCACCTGCAGCGTGCTGCGGGCGTCGAAGCTGTTCGCCGACACGACAGTCTCCTTCATTGATGTGCGCGTACCACCATGATCCTGCCGCCACGCCGACTTGGCCGATCCACTAAGGTAAGGCTAAGTTAGGTAACCCTTACTCGGGTGGCGGTCCCGATGCGCCTGGCAGATATCTCGATGTCGAGATAACTCTAGTACACCAGGGCCGGATGGTCATGCCCGGGCGCCGCACCCGGCGAACGGGACGGTGATCGTAGACGGATCGCGCGCGGGGACTGCGGACGGACAGATGGTGCGGCCGAGTCTGTCCGGCGGAGAGCCGGTGGGGTTCGCCCTCCCGGCCCGCAACGGCTACAAGGCCGGGTGGTGGCATGGTAGCGGTCGATGAGGCGGCGGGCCGCTGTGGGGTGCAGCATCGCCGAGCCGGCCGCGACCA
>NZ_JBEYFC010001076.1:0-1002 GCF_040634175.1 Streptomyces sp. NPDC007162 | reverse complement strand
TCACCGCGGCCCCTTCGGCCAACGGCAATACGACAGCCCCGGTCCTGCTGCTTCCTTGCGTCCCAGGCCGCTCGATAGCCCGCGCGGACCTCTTCGCGTCCCTGATAGCGCTCAGGCATGCCAGGGAAGAGGAAAGGAAACTCGTGCATGGCGTCGACCGCGTACAGATCTGCCAGGTCGTCCGCGGACTTGTCGAGCATCGCCCGCTGGTAGCGGGCCAAGACCTCCCGAGGGCCGAGGTTGGCCGAGGTTGGGTCCGGCATGGCGGTGGACTCCGTTCCGTCAACGTGTGGACGAGTTCATTCGAGCGCTGGGCCAGAACGTCAGGACTCTGGGCCCGCGGACCAGACGAGGGCCTCCAAGGTCCGGTTGTGACGCCCGACTTGGAGACCCTCTTGACCGCACTCTATGTGAAGATCGATGACGAGATCGGAGGAACGCGATGGATGCGATGCCCGCCCCGGCTCAGCAACTCCGAACGCGTCTGCCTGGCGGTGGCCCAGGCCCTGCTCGGCTGCCGCTCCGAGGCGCGGTGGCCACGGTTCGCCCGCAACCGCCTGGCCTGCCTGTTCCCGTCCCTGCCACAGCAGTCGGTTTACGACAAGCGCCTTCGGGCGGCTCTGCCACTGGTCAAGCGCTAGATCCGGGAGCCGTCGGATGTCTTCCGCGGTCCTTCGGAAGCTGGCGGCGATTGGCCCATCCGGAAGTCGTTGGCTCACGGAGAGCACGAGCTCAGCACGCTCCTCGGGCTCCATGGCCGCGAGCGGGACCCTCATCATCCGTCGTGCCTGACGCACGGAGAGCGAACCAGCAGCCGAGAATCCATGCACGGAGAGGCTCCACCTGGGTTGCCGCCTCATCCCTGAGTCCATGACACGAGGCTCTGGTGTCAGAGCCTTGGCCCTGCCACATCACCCGATCTAGTGCAGCGCCCGTTGATCCTTCGAGGGTTCATGCGGCTTTGAGCGGGTTGCCGTCGTAGGTCCAGCGGTAGGGCTTGGC
>NZ_JBEYFC010001075.1:0-1010 GCF_040634175.1 Streptomyces sp. NPDC007162 | reverse complement strand
GCCCGAGGAGGTAGCGGGTGAAGAGGTGCTCGTAGCGGGCCACCGAGGCGATCTCGGCCTCGCGGAGCGTGGGGACCTCGCGGGTGAGCGATTGCGCACCACCCTGGTGCGCGACCTGGGCCTGGAGCCGTCAGCCGCGCTGGGCAAGGACGGGGGAACGTGCCGGCGGCCCCCGCGGACGACACCACCCTCGGCACAGCGGCGGCCTCCGACACCGGGGAACCGATCGCCCGGCACCGCTGACGGGCCCTCAGTAGGCCCTGAGGTGCCGGGCAATCCGGACGGCGGCGAACTCGGTCCCCGCCACGAACCGCATCATCGGACCGAACACGGGGGCCGCGAGCGAGCCCGTGAAGTACAGGCCGGGCACCGACGACTCGAACGTCCCCCGCAGGGCGGGCGCCCGGGATCCCGGCACGCACGCCACGGCATGCCGGACCGTCGAGGACAGATAGGGCAAGGCGTCCAGGTCCAGCCGGTAACCCGTGGCCGCCAGCACGTGGTCCACGGTGAGGGAATCGCGTCGTCCCCCGGGACCGACGACGTCCAGGTGCACCTCCGGCCCGCGGACCACGGCAGCGGTGACCCGCCGTGAGGTGTGCACCGGTACGACACCCATCACCCGGTCCCGCAGCCACCAGCCGCCCGAGGGCCCGAGCGCGCGCCGGAACAGCAGCAGCCGGGCCGACGCGGGCAGCCACCGCACCCCACCCGGTGACGCGCACACCGCGGCGAGGACCCAGCCCGTGCCCAGCGGGGAGGCCGGCTTGGCCAGCCGCTGCGGCCAGGACCGGGCCGGCTCCGGGACCAGGCCCCACAACACCGTCCGCTCACGCACCAGGACCTGTGCCGTGGCACCGGCCTCGTGCAGCAGCGCGGCGCTCTCCAGCGCCGACTGCCCGCCGCCGACGACGGCCACCCGCCGCCCCGCGTACGACGACAGATCGGTGTGGTGGCCGTACACCCGCGCCGAGAACCGCCGCGCCGGCACCACGCTCCCCGGCGCCGCG
>NZ_JBEYFC010001074.1:0-1017 GCF_040634175.1 Streptomyces sp. NPDC007162 | reverse complement strand
CTGCGCGCCGGCGCCGCGGGTGCGGCGCAGGACGGCCGCCATGCGGGCGGAGAGGTGCTCGACCGAGAAGGGTTTGGTCAGGTAGTCGTCCGCGCCGTCGTTGAGGAGCCTGACTATCTCCGCCTCGTCGTCCCGCGCGGTCGCGATGATCACGGGTACGTCGGTGATGGAACGCAGCATCTTCAGCGCCTCGGCACCGTCGAGGTCGGGCAGTCCGAGGTCGAGGACGACGACGTCGAAGCGGAAGTGCGCGACCTCGCGGAGCGCTTCGAGGGCGGTGCCGACGCTGCGCACCGTGTGCGAGGCCTCGGTCAGGTGCCGGATGACCGCCCCCGTAGGAGCCGCCGCCGTACGAGCCGCCGCCGTGTGCGGCGCTGCCGTGCGAGCCGGATCCGTACGAGCCGGTGCCGTACGCATTGCTGTCGTGCGATCCGTTGTCGTGGGAGGGGGACATCGGGTACTCGCCGCTCGGGCGGTGGCTGTCGGTCATGTCTACGAGAGTGGCCAGCGAACATGAGAGCAGCCTGAGTACGTCCTGAGAAGCCCGGCAGAACCGTGTATGCCCGATATAAGGACGCGCCCCGCTACAGCGTGGTCACCGTCGGTTCCCCGCAGCCGCACGACCGGCGCACCACCAGCGCGGACGGGAACTGCTTCAGCCGCTCCCGCCGCGAGCCCGAGACCCGCAGCGAGTCGTCGAGGACGAGGTCCACGGCTGCCCGTGCCATCGCCGGACGGTCCGAGAAGACCGTCGTCAGCGGCGGGTCGGTCAGCCCGGCCTCCTTCACGTCGTCGAAGCCGGCGACCGCGAGCTCGCCCGGCACGTCGATCCGCAGCTCGCGCGCGGCCC
Organism: Streptomyces sp. NPDC007162; assembly: GCF_040634175.1. Classification (NCBI taxonomy): domain Bacteria; kingdom Bacillati; phylum Actinomycetota; class Actinomycetes; order Kitasatosporales; family Streptomycetaceae; genus Streptomyces; species Streptomyces sp. NPDC007162. Next base: position 167 of record NZ_JBEYFC010001074.1, on the reverse strand, counting down.
GCAGCACCCCGATGGCCTGGTCGTCCGTGGCGCAGAAGATTGCCGGGGGCCTGTCGGGCCCGGAGAGCAGCTTCAGGGCGACCTGGTAGGCGTCGTAACGGTTGTAGGGGGCGTGGAACAGCCGGTCCTCCGTCGGCAGCCCGGCCTCCTGCATCGCCCGGCGCCAG
>NZ_JBEYFC010001073.1:0-1018 GCF_040634175.1 Streptomyces sp. NPDC007162 | reverse complement strand
GTTGCTCGGGCTGCTCAAGCACGTCACCTGGATGCAACGCATCTGGTTCGAGGAGTGCGTCGGCGGCACGCCCCGACGAGAGCTCGGACTGGTGCAGACCCCGGACGAGTCCTTCCGGCTCGCCGCCGACGACACCGTCGCCTCCGTCACGACAGCCCACCGGGAGGCCTGCGCGAGGGCCCGCGCGGTGGTCGCCGGGCTGCCGCTGGACGCCGTCGTGACCGGCCACCGGGCCGGCCCGCGCACACTGCGCTGGGTCTACTTGCAGGTCCTGCGCGAGCTGGCCCACCACTGCGGGCACGCCGACATCCTGCGCGAGCAGATACGTGCCGGGTGAGCCCTGCCACCAGACCCGGCAAGTGGTCGGCATGCTCCTTCTTTCAGTTCAGTTGCCGCCGTTCAAACGAACTGGTCATGCAATTGCCCGGTCAATATGCGTCAGACTCGGAGACGGAGCACCGGCATCGCAGTGCCGGGCCTACGGTCCCTTCCCGAACCGACATCCAAAGGGGAGGCGCCGCTATGGCGAGTGTGGAAGTGTCACTGAAGGAAATGATGACCGGGACCGAGGGGGCGCTGGGAGCGGCCGTCGTCGATTACACGAGCGGCATGGCCCTGGGGACGCTGGGCGGTGGCAAGGACCTCGATCTGACCATCGCCGCGGCAGGGAACACGGATGTGATCCGCGCCAAGGTGCGCACGATGGGGGAGCTGGGTCTGAAGAGCCGGATCGAGGACATCCTGATCACGCTGGAGAGCCAGTATCACCTCATCCGCCTCATCACCGGCCGCAGCGGCAACGGTTTGTTCCTGTATCTGGTTCTCGACAAGGAGCGCTCGAACCTGGCCATGGCCCGTCACCAGCTCAGGCGGGTCGAGGAACAACTCGAGGTCTAGGCGTCCTCCAGGGCCCGGGGTTTCGTGCGCCCACGATGTGAAGACTTCTTCAAGTGACCACATCAGCATGATCCCGGAAGGTGTGCCTTCCACGTGCCCTCCTGGAGCCGATCCGATCAAC
>NZ_JBEYFC010001072.1:0-1022 GCF_040634175.1 Streptomyces sp. NPDC007162 | reverse complement strand
GTACAGGGTCAGGCTAGCCCGCCCGCGCGGCCGCCCAGTCGCCGATCCTGGCCAGCAGGCGGGCGTCGGCGGCTGCCAGGACCCCGGCGCGGCCCTCGCTCTCCCGCATGACCAGGGACCAGGTCCAGTACACCTTCGGCCCGGCGATCTCCCGGCGGACCAGGTCGGGCGGCAGCGGGACGGTCTGTCCCTTGGGCGAGTTGAGGACGGGGCGGGTGCAGCGGCGGACGTGGTCGAAGAAGGCGGGGCCGGTGACCGCGCCGTCGGATATGCGCACGGCGCGGGCGCCGACGGCCTCGGTCAGTTCCGCTGCGTACTCGTTCCAGGAGGCCCAGGAGGTGACGTCGTCGTCGATGAGGACGTCGACGTCACCGTCGCCTCGCTCCTGCACCACCTGCGGGACCACCCGCCGCATCTGCCGGGATGGGGTTTCGGCGGTGTGGGCGCCGGCATCGCACTGTCCGGCCTGCTGGTCCTGGCCCTGCGGTCGGTCGCCGACTGGCGGGCCGCCTGGTGGGCGGCCGCCGCGCTCGCCGCGGTACTGGCCGCGGCCTCCTGGAACCTGCGGCCCGAGGACGCACCGGCCGCCGCTCCGGCCGGGGACCGGCCGACGGTCCGTGCCCACCGCTGGTTCGGTGCGCTGTTCGTCAGCTACTTCCTGGAGGGCCTCGGCTACATCGTCGCGGGGACCTTCCTGGTCGCGGCGATCGGCCAGGGCTCCCCGGGCTGGGCCGGCAGCGGTGCCTGGGTACTGGTGGGGCTGGCCGCCGTACCCTCGGCGGCGCTGTGGGCCCGGCTGGGGCGCCGGTGGTCCCGGCCAGGCCTGCTGGTCACCGCGCTGGTGGTGCAGGCGGTCGGGATCGCGCTGCCCGCGCTGACCGGGAGCACGGCAGCGGCCCTCGGCTCGGCGGTGCTGTTCGGCGCCACGTTCCTGGGCGTCAGCACCCTGGCCCTGGCCACGGGTGCGCTGCTGCGGTTCCCCCGCGCCGTCGCCCTGCTGACCGCCGGGTACTCCGTCGGCC
>NZ_JBEYFC010001071.1:0-1036 GCF_040634175.1 Streptomyces sp. NPDC007162 | reverse complement strand
GCGGTGGTCTCCACACGGATGGTGCGCACAGGACACTTCCTATCTACTCGTCTATACATGTAGCGATCCGTGAACCCGATCTCCCGGGCTCATGACGATCACCCTGCCACACAACTTGCCCACTCGTCTATACGAGTAAGCGTGTTGGGGTGTACGAGTTGAGGAAGCGTCCCCCGCGCACCACCGCAAACCGTGACGATCAGGTTGCCGGGAGCTGGTACGACAGCACGTAGGCGTCAGCCGCCATGACCGTGTCGCACACCTCGACCGCCCGCCCGTCGGTGTCGAAGGCGGTCCGGATCAGATGGATCACGGGCACGCCGGCCGCGAGGTGGAGCGTCTTGACCTCGGAGGGCGAGGGCATCCGGGCGCGGATCTCCTCCTCGAAGTGGTCGAGGCGGTGGCCCAGCTCTTCGAGGCGGGCGTAGATGCCGCCGGGGCCGGGGTTGGGTTCGGCGATCTGGGTGCCGCGGGCGATGTCGAGGGGGAGGTAGGAGGTGGCGAACTCCACCGGGCGCCCGTCCAGCAGATACCGGCGCCGGCGGGCCAGGACGCGCCGTACGGAGCCGAGCCGGGTGGAGACGTCCTGACTGGCCTTCTCTTCCTTGACCTCAAGGCTGTCGACCTGCGGGTGACTGCCGGCCGCATCGGCCTCCACGATGAACGCGGACTTGCCCTGCTCGCGGTGACGGCGTGCGAACCGGTCGGAGGCCAGGCGCCGCACGGGCGGCCGGGGCCTAACGAAGACGCCCTTGCCGTGCTCGGCGTGGACCAGGCCCTCGCCGGTGAGGACGGAGAAGGAATTGCGGACGGTCATCCGGGAGACCCCGTAATGCTCGACCAGCTCCGCCTCGGAGGGCAGTTTCTCGCCCTCCCTGAATCGCCCACGGTCGATCGCCTCGCGCAGCTGGTCGGCGATCTGCCGGAAGACCGCACGATCGCTCGTGGGGTCGAGATCGCCGAGGAGGCCCGAAGAAAGAGGGCTCACTGTGTACTCCTTTAGGTATCTAGACGAGTGGGCGAGTGAAGTTGCTAC
>NZ_JBEYFC010001070.1:0-1038 GCF_040634175.1 Streptomyces sp. NPDC007162 | reverse complement strand
ACATCTACCCCCTCCCCTTCACACTCTTCCCTCCCCCCCGCTCTTCCCACCCCCGGCCACCACGCGGCCCTCGGGGCGGGCGCCCGCCCCGGCGCCACGGTCGCCGTCGTCGGGGACGGCGCGGTCGGCCTGTGCGCCGTGCTGGCCGCCAGGCGGCTGGGCGCCGAGCGGATCATCGCGCTGGGCCGGCACGAGGTCCGCACCGACATCGCGCGCCGCTTCGGCGCCACCGACGTCGTCGCCGAACGCGGGGACGCGGCCGTGGCGGCCGTACGCGAACTCACCCGCGGCCAGGGCGCGCACGCCGTCGTCGAGGCCGTCGGCACCGAGCAGTCCATGCGGACGGCCGTCGACATCACCCGGGCCGGCGGCGCGATCGGCTTCGTCGGCGTGCCGCACGGCAGCGGCACCGGCCTGGACCTCGGCGTCATGTTCGACCGGAACATCGCCCTGCGCGGCGGTGTCGCCCCGGTCCGCGCCTACATCCCCGACCTGCTGCCCGACGTCCTCGACGGCACCGTCGACCCGTCGCCGGTCTTCGACCTGACCGTCGGCATCGAGGGCGTGCCCGACGGCTACAAGGCGATGGACGAGCGCACCGCGTTGAAGGTGCTCGTCACGAACGGCTGAGCCGGCGAACGGCTGGGCCGAAGGACGGCTCGGCCCAGGGACGCGCTGTTGATCAGGTCCATCTGATCGGCAGCGGCAGCGCCGTCAGCACCCCCGACACCGCCACCACCGTCCCGAGCACCGCCACCTCGGCCCGGGCGGGGACGCAGGCGGTCAGCGGATCGGCCGCCCGGCGCAGCCGGACCCGTGCCCACAGTGCGAGCACGCAGACGACGGCGACGAGGAACACCTTCGCCAGCAGGGTGCGCCCGTACGCCGTCGTCGTCAGCTGGTCCAGGATCGTGCCCGCCGGCATCCGCCGCAGCGAACTCCACACGCCCGTCGCGGTGATCGCCGCCAGCAGCACGGCCGCCACGCGCGCGTAGAGCCCGAGCAGCGCGGCCCCCGCCGGGCCACGTCGGTGGCGCA
>NZ_JBEYFC010001069.1:0-1041 GCF_040634175.1 Streptomyces sp. NPDC007162 | reverse complement strand
GATCAGCGACAGCAGCAACCCGGTGCTGCACGGTTCCTACGGCACGGTCACCAAGAGCCTGATCGCCGACGGCACCACCGCCACCCTCAAGCCCTCCGACAACTCCAGCGTCAAGGGCCTGGTGTACCGCAGCGGCTACTCGGGCAACACCGGCGCGTTCTTCCTCACCAGCACCTTCGGCAGCGGCCGGGTCGCCTTCTGGGGCGACAGCTCGCCCATCGACGACGGCACGGGCCAGTCCGGCAACACCCTGTACGACGGCTGGAACGACTCCGGCGCCACCAACGCGGCGCTCGCCCTGAACGCCACCGCCTGGCTGGCCGGCGCGAGCAGCGGCAGCAGCGGCGGTGGCGGAGGCGGCGGAGGTGGTGGCGGCACCTGCACCTCCGCCCAGCTCCTCGGCAACCCCGGCTTCGAGTCCGGCAGCACCACCTGGACCGCGAGCAGCGGGGTCATCACCAACTCCAGCAGCGAGGCGGCCCGCACCGGCTCCTACAAGGCCTGGCTCGACGGCTACGGATCCGCCCACACCGACACGCTGTCCCAGTCGGTGACCGTTCCGTCCGGCTGCTCCGCGACGCTCAGCTTCTACCTGCACGTGGACACCGCGGAGACCACCACCAGCACCGCCTACGACAAGCTGACGGTCACGGCCGGATCCACCACCCTGGCCACCTACTCCAACCTCAACGCGGCCTCCGGATACGTCCTCAAGAGCTTCGACGTCTCCTCCCTGGCCGGCACCACGGCCACCATCAAGTTCACCGGTGTCGAGGGCTCGACCCTCCAGACGTCCTTCGTCATCGACGACACCGCGCTCAACGTGAGCTGAGCGGGACGGACGGTTCCGGCGCGCCCGCCGGAACCGTCCGCTCCACCGCGTTCCAGCCGGAGACCCGCACCTGGGGCGCCGAGCCGTGCAGATCGGCGGTCCGGTAGGTGGCCGTCAGGGTCGACGACTCGCCCGGCCACAGGCTGACCTCGTTGTCCGACCACCGGACCGGCAGCACGGGCTTCGCCCCCGACCCCGGCCGCACCAAC
>NZ_JBEYFC010001068.1:0-1041 GCF_040634175.1 Streptomyces sp. NPDC007162 | reverse complement strand
ATTTCCGGCCAACTTCCTGACGCGGTCCTGACAGACGACGTTTTCTGCTGCCACTCTTCCCACGGCCGACTCACAGCAACCCCACAGAGTCGGCCGCTGCGACGACATGATCATCCTGCGCGGGGTCAACGTCTTCCCGAGCCAGGTCGAGGAGATCGTGCTGCGCACGCCGGGGGTGGCCCCGCACTTCCAGATCCAGCTCGGCCGGCGCGGCCGGATGGATCACATGACCGTCCGGGTGGAGGCACGGCCCGATGCCGCCCCCGCCGACCGCGCGGCCGCCGCGGGAGCGATCGCCCAGGGCGTCAAGGACGGCGTCGGGGTCACCGTGGAGGTCGTCGTCGTGGACCCGGAGACCCTGGAGCGGTCGCTCGGCAAGCTCCGCCGCGTCAAGGACCTGCGCACGCCCTGAATCCACTGGCGGGCGGCCGGCCGGTGTGCCTACCGTCCTCCCCATGCCCGAGTTGCAGCTGCTCCGCCCGGACCACGCCCCGGCACTCCTCGCCTTCGAGCGGGAAAACCGCGCCTACTTCGCGGCGACGGTCCCGGATCGCGGCGACAGGTTCTTCGCCCGGTTCGACGAGGTCCTCCGCGAGCGGCTGGCCGAACAGGACGCCGGGGTCTGCTACTTCCATGTGCTGGTCGACGCGGCCGGGGCGGTGCTGGGGCGGGTCAACCTGGTGGACGTGGCGGACGGCTCGGCCGATCTGGGGTACCGGATCGCGGAGCACGCGGCCGGGCGGGGGCTCGCGACCTCGGCGGTGCGGGAGATCTGCCGGCGCGCCGCCGACAGCTACGGACTGACCGTCCTGCGCGCCGCCACGACGCCGGACAACGCGGCGTCCCGGGCCGTACTGGCCCGGACCGGGTTCGCGCTCACCGGCGAGACCCGGCTCTCGGGCCGCCCCGGCCTGACCTACCTGCGCCGGCTGGAGGGCGACGAGCACACATGACGAACACGCTCCCCCGCGCTGCCGCGCCGCGCCCGCGCTGCGGAAGATCTGGAAGCGCCCCGTGATCCCGGAGGTACCCGAGTGATCC
>NZ_JBEYFC010001067.1:0-1065 GCF_040634175.1 Streptomyces sp. NPDC007162 | reverse complement strand
CCACGAACAGAGCGCGTTCGAGACGGCGGAGCTGCGGATGTCGCTGCCGGCGCTCACCGCGGCCCAGCCGCTCACCGGGATCCACCAGGGGATGCCGGACAGCTCTGACCTGCGGAGACTGCGAGATTCGGCTGTCCCCCGCAGGACCAACACCGCAGGACCCGAGTCGCCCGACGTGGGGCACGTTGTGAAGGACTTCGGGATTAGCCGATCTAGCATCTATGCCGCCTTGAGCGCGCGGCGTCTGCCTTCTCGTACTGTGCTGCGGGCCCTGGTCCTGGCGTGGGACCCGATGGGGGAGAAGGCGCTCCCGAAGTGGATGAATAGAAGGTTGGAGGTCGAGACAGCACCGAGCCTGGATCCGCCTGTCGTACAGCGCATGGTCACGGATACAGCTGACAGGCGTATCGCTGATCTTGACCCGTCCAAGGCACGCGGCCCCAAGGCTGCGAGTAGCTCCGCGGTCTCAGGAACTCCGCAGGTGACACCTGCTCCTTCGTCCCCCTCGGCGCTGACGTCTGAGGTCAGACGGCTCTACGAGGCTGCTGGCCGCCCATCTTTGAGGACCATTGGTTCAGCCGTCCTGACTGACTCTGAAAGCACTGACGTCAGCCCTGAAACCATTCGTCGTGTGGTCGCTGGGGTACACGCAAAGCAGAGCAGCGTGATCTCCGTCGTCCGCGCACTGGCTGCCCTCAGCGGCGATGACCTGGTCGCAGCAGAGGAGACGACGAGGCAGCTGCACGAAGCTGAGGAAGCTGAAGTGGCGGCTGAACTCCCGGCGCCGAGAGCTGCTGATGACGCACCGACAGTGGATCTCAGAGGGGCAGTTATCTACGGCCTTCAGCTGATCGCGGGCGATGGGCAATCGATTGACCTCCGCCACTCGGTTCTGAATCGGCCGGTTCTTCGGGCGGGGGATCAGCAGACTCTGCACATCGGTGGGAGCACGTTGAACGAGACGGCTGTGCGGGCGGGGGATCAGCAGACTCTGCACATCGGTGGGAGCACGTTGAACGAGACGGCTGTGCGGGCGGGGGATCAGCAGACTCTGCACATCGGTGG
>NZ_JBEYFC010001066.1:0-1066 GCF_040634175.1 Streptomyces sp. NPDC007162 | reverse complement strand
AGGGAACCGCGAGGGGCACCTCCAGGACCGGGAAACCGCGTTCCTCGGCCGCGGCGAGGAAGGCCTGCCGCAGCGGCGGGGTGCGCAGCTGGGTGCTGAGCACCAGCGCCGCGACGCCCGCGTCGTCGAGCCGCTCCAGGTAGCGCCGCTGGGCCTCGCCCGCGCGGGGCACGGCGAGGCCGACGGTCATGATCACCTCCGAGCCGTGCAGCCAGGGGGTCGGGTCCTCCAGCTCGCTGACGTGCGCCCAGGAGACCGTACGGCTGAGGCCGCCGCCGCCCGCGAGCAGGCGCATCTGCAGCGCCGGGAAGGAGAGGAGGTCGCCGACGGTGAGGACGGAACGCGGCGTGGCTTTGTGGTCGGACACAAGACAACTGTAGTTCTTGGTGCCGTCAACAATTGACCCTGTCCTCCGGCCGTCCGCAGACTGAGGCATCCCCCGCAGGCGGAATCACTCACTCCGCCCTGGGGTCCGCCCATCCGGCGGTGCATGCCCCACTCGACAGGAAGGTGCCCGATGACGACCCAGCCCCGTGGACCCGTGGATTCCTCCCGTGTCCCCCGCTACGCGGGACCGGCGACCTTCGCCCGGCTGCCGCGTCTCGACGAGGTGGAGCGGGCGGACATCGCCGTCATCGGAGTCCCCTTCGACACCGGTGTCTCCTACCGGCCCGGCGCCCGTTTCGCCCCGGCGGCGGTGCGCGAGGCGTCCCGGCTGCTGCGCCCGTACCACCCGGCACTCGACGTGTCGCCGTTCGCGGCGGCGCAGGTCGCCGACGGCGGTGACATCCCGGTGAACCCCTTCGACATCAACGAGGCGATCGAGACCGTCCAGGCCGAGGCCGGCCGGCTCCAGGCCGACGGGACGAAACTGGTCACCATCGGCGGCGACCACACCATCGCGCTGCCGCTGCTGCGCGCGGTCGCCGAGCGGCACGGACCGGTCGCGGTACTGCACTTCGACGCGCACCTCGACACCTGGGACACCTACTTCGGCGCCGAGTACACCCACGGCACCCCGTTCCGGCGCGCCGTCGAGGAGGGCATCGTCGACACCGAGGCGCTC
>NZ_JBEYFC010001065.1:0-1066 GCF_040634175.1 Streptomyces sp. NPDC007162 | reverse complement strand
GTGAAGGCCGACATCATCGACTACCCGGTGGTCCAGGGCTGGCTCAAGGACAAGGCCAACGCGGACGCCTTCCGGCTCGCGGGCAACATCAACACCGGTGAGCAGTACGGCTTCACGGTGAAGAAGGGCAACACCAAGCTGCTCGCGGCCGTCAACAAGGCGATCTCCGACGCCAAGGCCGACGGCACGTACAAGAAGCTGTACGAGAAGTGGATCGGCCCGTACGACGCGAAGGCCGCGTCACCCGCCGCCTCATGACCGCCGCCGACACCGAACTCCAGCCGCGCCGCAAGGGCCTGAGCCGGCGGCAGAAGCGCAGCCTGTCGCGCGGGGCGCAGTACGTCGTCTTCGTGGCCGCCGTGATCGCCTTCGCGGTCGGTGCCGACTGGGGCCGGCTGCGGAACCAGTTCGCCCAGTGGGACATCGCCCGGCAGATGTTCCCGGACGTCATCACGCTCGCGCTGAAGAACACCGTGCTCTACACGCTGTCCGGCTTCGTCGTCGGACTGGCCCTCGGCATGGTGATCGCGCTGATGCGGCTGTCGTCGGTGGGTCCCTACCGCTGGCTGGCCGGCGTCTACATCGAGATCTTCCGCGGCCTGCCCGCCCTGCTGATCTTCATCTTCATCGGGGTCGCCGTCCCGCTCGCCTTCCCCGGCACGGAGATCATCGGCGGCACCTACGGCAAGGTGGCCCTCGCCCTCGGCCTGGTCGCCGCCGCCTACATGGCCGAGACCATCCGCGCGGGCATCCAGGCGGTCCCCAAGGGCCAGCTGGAAGCGGCCCGTTCGCTCGGCTTCTCACCCGCCCGCGCCATGGTCTCGATCGTCATCCCGCAGGCCTTCCGGATCATCCTCCCGCCCCTGACCAACGAACTGGTGCTGCTCTTCAAGGACTCCTCCCTGGTCCTCTTCCTGGGCGTCACCCTGGAGGAGCGCGAACTGTCCAAGTACGGCCGCGACCTGGCCAGTACGACCGCCAACTCCACGCCCATCCTCGTCGCCGGCCTGTGCTACCTGCTGGTCACGATCCCGCTCGGCTTCGTCGTGCGCCGCATGGAGGCCAA
>NZ_JBEYFC010001064.1:0-1075 GCF_040634175.1 Streptomyces sp. NPDC007162 | reverse complement strand
TAGGTGTTCTGTCCACGGAGGTTGTGGACAGTGATGCAGGTCTCGACTGGCCGATCTTGAAATGGGTGAGGGCCTTCTGGCCTGGTGTGGATTGCGACATCTGCACCAGCGACCAGAAAGGCCCTCGTGCCCCACCGTAATGCACCCCTGACCGAGACCGGCCGCCTGCGTCTGGCCCGTTGCGTCGTCGAGGACGGCTGGCCCCTGCGCCGGGCCGCGGAACGCTTCCAGGTCTCGCCGACCACGGCCCAACGGTGGGCCGACCGCTACCGACAGCGCGGCGAGGCAGGCATGGCCGATCGCTCCAGCCGTCCCCGCACCAGCCCGCGCCGAACCCCGACCCGCACCGAGCGACGGATCATCAAGGTCCGTGTTCTGCGCCGCTGGGGACCGGCTCGCATCGCGGGCCTGCTGCACCTGGTGCCCTCGACCGTGCACCGCGTGCTGATGCGCTACGGCCTGGCCCGCCTCGCCCATCTGGACCGGGCCACCGGCCGTGTCATCCGCCGCTACGAACGCGACCGGCCCGGCGAACTGGTCCATGTCGACATCAAGAAACTCGGCAACATCCCCGACGGTGGCGGCCACAAGGCCCTTGGCCGACAGGCAGGCCGCAAGACCCGCTCGAAGGCCGGCTACAGCTATCTGCACACCGCCGTCGACGACCACTCCCGCCTGGCCTACAGCGAGATCCACACGGACGAGAAGAAGGAGACCGCCACCGGCTTCTGGCAGCGGGCCCAGGCCTTCTTCACCGAGTGCGGGATCACCGTCGAGCGGGTCTTGACCGACAACGGCTCCTGCTACCGCTCACGCGACTGGCGAGACCTGCTGGCAGCGGCCGGGATCGCCCACAAACGCACCCGACCCTACCGGCCGCAGACCAACGGCAAGGTGGAGCGGTTCAACCGCACCCTGCTCGACGAGTGGGCCTACGCCCGCCCCTACCGCTCCGAGCAGGAACGACGCGATGCCTTCCCCGGCTGGCTGCACACCTACAATCACCACCGCGGACACACCGCGCTGAAGGGCCAACCACCCGCCAGCCGCGTTCCCAACCTCTCGAGGCAATACA
>NZ_JBEYFC010001063.1:0-1081 GCF_040634175.1 Streptomyces sp. NPDC007162 | reverse complement strand
ACTAGGGCACGTCTCTAGTTGTGATCATCAGGTTTGCAGAAGACTGCCGATCCAGATGGTGGCTGCGCGGAGATGAAGTCCGGCCAGGTAGCTCTCGGGCGTCTTGTCGTAGCGGGTGGCGATGCCTCGCCAGTCCTTCATCCTGTTGATGGCCCGCTCGACGGTGTTGCGGTCACGGTAGAGATCGGTGTCGTGGGTGACGGGCCTGCCGCCCTGGCTGCCCTTCTTCCTGCGGTTGGCGGCCTGGTCCTTCTTCTCCGGGATGACCGCCTTGATGCGGCGTTTGCGCAGGTGGGCGCGGTTGGCGCGGGAGGAGTAGGCCTTGTCGCCGGCCACGGCGGTCGGTCGGGTGCGGGGACGGCCGACTGGCAGGCGGACCCGTAACTTGTTCAGGACCGGGATGAACTGGGGGCTGTCGGCGGCCTGCCCGGCGGTCAGGACAAGGGCCATCGGTCGGCAGCGCCGGTCGGCGGCCAGGTGGATTTTGCTGGTCAGCCCGCCGCGGGACCGGCCGAGCAGGGCGGCCTTCAGCCGGGCCCGCCGTCTTCGGCGGGTGCGTCGCCGTTCGGCCTGGACCGGACCGTTTTCGCCGTCTGGCCCGCCTTGTTCCTCGGACGCTCCCCTTTTTGAGAGGCCGCCTCCTCGATCGCGGCCAGGGTCTCCTCACTGACCCGCATGCCAGCCGCATCGTGATGAGCCCGCGTGGTGGTGGAATCGACGCTGACCAGGGACATGTCGACCTCGTCCCTCCGGGCGGCCTCGGCGATCGCCTCTTCCAGCAGGGTCTGGAAGACGCCCGCGTCCCGCCATCGCATGAAGCGGTTGTAGACCGTCTGCCAGGCGCCGAAGCGCTCGGGCATCTCTCTCCACTGGCTGCCCGTGCGGAACCGCCAGATCACCCCCTCGAACTGCTCACGCAGCCGCTCGGGGTACGGGCCGAACCTGCCTACCGGCAGGAACGGCCCGATGAACTCCCACTCTTCGTCGGTCAGTTGCGCACGCGTCACACCAGAGTCCTACCGGACCGACACCCCGCCCGGGGCCAGAACCCGGGTTTGATCACAACTGAAGACAGTCCCTA
>NZ_JBEYFC010001062.1:0-1084 GCF_040634175.1 Streptomyces sp. NPDC007162 | reverse complement strand
GCAGGGCGGACGTGAAGGCGTCCGTCCTGCTCTCGGGAGCCGTCGCGGTCCCGGCGCTGGTGCTCGGCGACGCGCTATTCACCGTCGTCAAGACCCCGATAGTCGCGGCTGTGAGGCAAGCCGTTCACCAACTGCAGGAACTTTTCGTGCAGTCGACCGTTGGTGACCAGCACCGACATGTCGCCTTCCAGTACGGACGCACCGTCCAGGTCGGTCACCTTGCCGCCCGCCTCGGTGACAATGACCGGCATCGGCTCGGCCCGTCACCGCCCAGAGTGACTGCTTGTCTCCCGCTGTCGTCGCCTTGCCGATGACAGCAGGACCAACGAGATACATGCTTGGTGAGTCCCCTACGCATGTGGATCTACGGCAACCTCGTCCTGGGACTGGGCCGGCGAGGTCGTCGAAGGCGCCGGGCTCGCGCGTAAACGTCGACTTTCGGCCCGATACGACAGGGAACTGGCCAAAGGACCGGCCCGCCTGGCCACCGCCCTGGACGTCACCCGCGCCCTGGACGGCACGGACGCGTGCGCCTCCGGCGAGACGCCGCTGCGGATGCTGACCGGCATTCCCGTCCCCTCCGAGCAGGTACGGAACGGCCCACGTACGGGAGTCGCCGGCGAGGGGGGGGCGACGGAGAGGCCCATCCCTGGCGCTTCTGGGTCGCCAACGACGCGACGGTCAGCCCCTACCGGGTCCATGTACCCCGGCGCGCTCAAGTTGACGCGCCCCTGGGAGGTGCGTAATGTAGCCCGAGCCGCTTGAACCGGGTACGGCAATCGCCAGCAGCCGGAAGCGGCCACCCACTACCTACGACTCCCCTGACGGGGGCGAATTCTGCATGCCCGCATGCCTGAATTCGAACCCCGCGGAACTCGATTATGAGTCCCGGCGGGAATCGGTTAACGTAGTGAATGTCGAAAGGCCGACGGGCGAGAGCCGGAAAGCCCCAGACAATCCCGCCGACCGGGAATCGGACGCCGAAAGGGTCTGATAGAGTCGGAAACGCAAGACCGAAGGGAAGCCCGGAGGAAAGCCCGAGAGGGTGAGTACAAAGGAAGCGACCGTTCCTTGAGAACTCAAC
>NZ_JBEYFC010001061.1:0-1085 GCF_040634175.1 Streptomyces sp. NPDC007162 | reverse complement strand
GTCAGGCCGTAGGTGGCGGCGGCGTACTGGTACTCGTGGCTGATGTCGGTGCGGGAGACGCCGGACGCCCAACCGGGACCGGTTCCCGAAGGGCCTCAAGCCCCTCGCCGAGTACGTGCACGCGCTCGGTATGCAGTTCGGCATCTGGGTCGAGCCCGAGATGGTCAACCCGGACAGCGAGCTGTACCGGGCCCACCCCGACTGGGTGCAGTACCAGCAGGGACGGAAGCGGACGGAGCTGCGCAACCAGCTCGTCCTCAACCTCGCCCGCGAGGATGTCCAGGAGTACCTCTGGGAGCAGCTCGACGCCCTGCTGTCCAGCGCGCCCATCGACTACGTCAAGTGGGACTTCAACCGCTGCTTCACCGACGCGGGCTGGCCGGGCGAGCCCTACCCGCAGCGCCTGTGGGTGGACCACGTGCGCGGCCTGTACGCCCTGCTCGACCGGATCCGCGCGGCCCACCCGGACGTCGCCATCGAGTCCTGTTCCGGCGGCGGCGGCCGGATCGACCTCGGCATCATGAGCCGTACCGACGAGGTGTGGACCTCCGACAACACCGACCCGCTGGACCGGCTCGCCATCCAGCACGGCTTCAGCCAGATCCACCCCGCCCGGGTGATGTCCGCCTGGGTCACCGACAGCCCGAACCACCAGCTCAACGGCCGGGTCAGTTCGCTGCGTTTCCGGTTCGTCAGCTCCATGGCCGGGGCGCTCGGGGTCGGCGGCGACCTCTCGAAGTGGACCGAGGAGGAACTCGCCGAAGCCGGCCGCTGGGTGGGGCTCTACAAGGAGATCCGGCCGCTGGTGCAGCGCGGCGACCAGTTCCGGCTGCGGCCGCCGGCCGGCGGGCTCAGCGCGGTGCAGTACACGCTCGGCGACGAGACCGCCGTCCTCGCCTGGCTCCAGGCGCAGAGCTACGGCGAGCCGGTGCCGGCGCTCCGACTCAAGGGGCTCGACCCACAGGCGTCGTACGAATGCCGCGAAACGGGCGAAGTGCACCGAGGGGCAATCCTGTTGCACCACGGGCTGCGGGTGGGCCTCAAGGGTGACCTGGATGCGGCGGTCATCCGACTCCGCCGCATCT
>NZ_JBEYFC010001060.1:0-1102 GCF_040634175.1 Streptomyces sp. NPDC007162 | reverse complement strand
GCCGCAGCCTGACCAGGAGAACATCACCTCAGGAGACATCGAAACGATGTGTACATCGTTTCGATGTTACGGTGGAACGGAGATGCCCCCTCCGCACGCCTGCAAGGCGCTCCGGGGCCCCCGTCGGCTAGAGCGCGACACAAGGAAGAAGGCCATGACTGCCCATGCTCCCCGCCAGGCTCACGTCACCTCCACCGACGGCACAAAGATCGCCGTCACGATCACAGGCCAGGGCCGCCCCCTGGTCGTCTCCCCGGGCGCCCTCAACGCCGCCCAGGACTGGCAGGTCCTCGCCGACCTGCTGGCCCCGCACTTCGCCACCTACGCCATCGACCGCCGCGGCCGGGGCGCCAGTGGTGACAACGGCGAGCACAGCATCCAGCGGGAGGCCGACGACATCGCCGCCGTCCTCGGCCTCGCCGGACCCGACGCGATCCTGCTCGGCCACTCGTACGGCGGACTGGTCACCCTCGCCCACGCCCTGCACCAGCCTCCGGCGGCGTTCATCCTCTACGAGCCCCCGATACCGCTGGGCGGCCCCGTCGGCGGCGACGCCCTCGCTTCCTTTGAGGAGGCCGTCCAGGCCGGTGACCTCGACCAGGCCCTCACCCTCGGGCTGCGGAACTTCCTGAAGTTCCCCGAGGAAGCCATCCAGGAGTTCCGCCGGACCCCGTTCTGGGCCATCCGCGCGTCCATGACCCCGACATGGGCCCGCGAGATGCGCGCGATGGACAGCTTCGGCGACGACCTCACCCGCTTCGCCGCCCTCAACATCCCGACGCTTCTCGTGATCGGCGAACTCAGCCCCCGCTGGCTGACCGACGTCTCCCGCCGCCTGCACCAGGCCCTGCCCGACGCCCGCCTCGTCGAGATCCCCGGCGAAGCCCACGACGCCTTCCTCACCGGCCCCCACGCCCTCGCCGACGCCATCACGGCCTTCGCAGGTGCCCTGCCTGCCTGACTGAAGTCGACAGCCCCGCACATGGGCCGATGCCGGAGCCCGGCATCTACTGATCTTTTCGTAAGTTCGGTGGGTGTGGTGGGTGGATGGTCAGGCCGGTGTGGGCGAGGAATGACCAGGGCAGTTGTGGGTTGGTGTTGA
>NZ_JBEYFC010001059.1:0-1104 GCF_040634175.1 Streptomyces sp. NPDC007162 | reverse complement strand
GGTCCCGGCCGGGGCACCTCCCGCTCGACGATCTCGAACGACCCGCCTGCGGCGGACACCTGCGCGACTCGGTAGGTACTCATGACGTCTCTCCCAGCTCGTCACGCACGACGTGGGCGTCGCCGCCGAGAGCGTCGACGAGGTGCTCGTCATGCGGCACGGCCGCGTGGTCGAACAGGGCCCGGTCACCGCCGTACTGGGGGCGCCCACCCAGCCGTACACGCGGGAACTGCTCTCCGCCGTCCCGCGGGTGGACGCGGCGCGCACGCCCTCCGAGGCGTCCGACGAGGTGGTCCTGGAGGCGACGGGCCTGCGGCGCGAGTTCGGCCGCGGCAAGCGGGCGTTCACGGCCGTGGACGACGTGTCGCTGACCGTCCGCCGGGGCGAGACCCTCGGTGTCGTCGGGGAGAGCGGCAGCGGCAAGACGACGCTCGGCCGGATGCTGGTCGGGCTGCTGGAGCCGACGGCGGGCGAGGTCCGCTACGACGGGCACGCGCGCGTGGGCGTCGACCCGGCCCTCCAGATGGTCTTCCAGGACCCGGTCTCCTCGCTCAACCCGCGCCGCAGTGTGGGCGAGTCGATAGCCGACCCGCTCCGCGCCCGTGGCGACCGGGACGAGAGGCGCATCCGAGGGCGAGTGGTCGAACTGCTGGAGCGCGTGGGGCTCGAAGGAGCGCACTACGACCGCTACCCGCACGAGTTCAGCGGTGGCCAGCGCCAGCGCGTGGGTATCGCGCGGGCGCTCGCGGCCGACCCGCGCGTCATCGTCTGCGACGAGCCGGTCTCCGCGCTGGACGTCACCACCCAGGCCCAGGTCGTCGCCCTGCTCGGCGAACTCCAGCGCGAACTCGGGCTGGCGCTCGTCTTCGTCGCCCACGACCTCGCCGTCGTACGGCAGGTCAGCGACCGGGTCGCGGTCATGCGCAGCGGACGGATCGTGGAGACCGGGCCCGCCGACGAGGTGTACGACCGTCCCAAGGACCCGTACACCCGGCAACTCCTGGCCGCCGTACCCGCCCTCGACCCCGAGGCCCCGGAAGAGAGCGAAGAGCCGATCAAGCAGCGCAAGAACGGCCTGTACCCGGGCGTGTCCGACGAGCTCGC
>NZ_JBEYFC010001058.1:0-1105 GCF_040634175.1 Streptomyces sp. NPDC007162 | reverse complement strand
GGCCAGGGCCGTGCACCAGACGTCATCGAAGGAACTCGTACGGGTACTGGGCCGCCGATGTCTCAAGAGGCTGCGACGACGGTGAGCCGGTCTGGTTGGAGCACTTCACGAAGGACCGCCAGGAGTTCCAGCTCATCGGCGAGCCGCACGCGCGCTGGCGGTCCCGGGCCTGGTTGCCGCTGACGGCCGGCGGCGGGACCGGGATGGCCCTCGGTGTGCTGCGCTCGCGCGACGCCGCCTTCGGGCCCGACGAGCGCGAGCTGCTGCTGGCTGCCGTCCGGCTGTGCGCGGGCCGGCTCACCGCCCTCGACACCCCGGCCGAGCCGGCCGTCCCGGAGTTCTCCCGGACGGTGCAGACCGTCCTGGACGCCCTGCCGGGAGCGGTGGTCCTGCTGACCCCGCTGCGCTCGGCCGCCGGGGAGGTGGAGGACTACCGCATCGACGCGGCCGCCCCCAACGCCGTCGACATCCTCGGCCGCGCCGGCCAGGAGATGATCGGCGCGCACATCCTGGAGAGCTATCCGTCGGTCGCGGGCGAGTCGCTGTGGCAGGGCTATCTGAAGGCGCTCGCCGGGGAGCCGTACGAGGGCGAGCCGTTCGTCTACGAGGAGATCGTCGCGGGGGTGCCGCTGACGGCCACCTACTCGGTGCGCGCCGCGCGCCTGGGCGACGGGCTGCTGGTGACCTGGCTGCGGCACGACACCGAGGAGCGGCAGGAGCAGCGGCTTGCGGACATGCAGCGGCTGGGCAATCTCGGCTGGGCGAACTGGAACCTGGTCACCCGGCAGGTCACCTGGTCGTCGCAGGTGTACACCATTCTCGGGCGTGACCCGGGGCGCGGGGCGGTCCCGTTGGACCTGCTGCCCGACCTCGTGCTGCCCGAGGACGCCCCCGCGCTGGCCCGGGCCGTCTCCGGACTCGCCGGCAGCGGCGGCCGGCTGGACGTCCCCTTCCGCATCAGGACCGGCAACGCGGTACGGCATCTGCGCGCCGTCGCCGAGGCGGTGACCTCCCCGGACGGCACGGTCGTCGAGGTGCACGGATTCGTACAGGACCTCACCGCGCAGCGCAGCGCCGAACTCGCCCTGGTGGACAGCGAGCGGGC
>NZ_JBEYFC010001057.1:0-1109 GCF_040634175.1 Streptomyces sp. NPDC007162 | reverse complement strand
CCGGGACGGCGAACGCGCAGCCCTGGCAGTCCTCGCGGGAGTCGCGCAGTCAGCGGAACGTGGCCGAACCACGGGTGCTGCGCAGCGACAAGGGCGTGGAAGGGCAATGACGAGCGGTGCGAGCGTCGCGCTCGACGACCCGGTGGGCGCTTCGCTGCGCGGGCGGCACGCGGGGCTCGCCCGCCGGCTCGGCCGGACCGCCGCCTACCTGCCGGACGTCGCGACCTTCTGCGCACTGCCCGCCGACCCGGGTCCGTCGGACTGGGCCGACCTCGCCCGGCTGCTGGGCCCGGGCGCGTTCGCGGAGCTGTTCAGCAGCCCGGCCGGCCCGCCGCCGGACTGGGAGCCGGTCTTCGTCCTCGAGGGCCGGCAACTGGTCTGGGCCGGCGACGGCACGCCCGGTCCGGCTCTCGCCCCGGCCGCCGCCGACGTGGTCGAACTGGGTGCCGCCGATGTGCCCGAGATGCTCGATCTCGTCGCCCGGACCCAGCCGGGGCCGTTCTGGCCGCGCACCTGTGAACTCGGCACCTACCTGGGCATCCGCGAGCACGGCAGGCTGGTGGCCATGGCGGGGGAAAGGCTGCGCCCGCCGGGCTGGACCGAGATCAGCGCGGTCTGCACCGCCCCCGAGGCCCGCGGGCGCGGCCACGCCGGCCGCCTGGTGAGCACCCTCGCCGCCCATGTCCTGTCCCGCGGCGACCGCCCCTTCCTGCACGTCGCCGAGGCGAACGCCGTCGCCGTCACGCTCTACGAACGGCTGGGCTTCACGAGCCGCGCGCAGGTCACCTTCCGGGGTTTCCGCACTCCCTGAGACGGGCGCCCGCGGCGGGCCGCCCCCCGGGGGGTGTGCGGTTGTCGTCCGCCGTGCGGCACGGGATGCTGAGGGTGCACGGAGGGAAGCGGTGCCATGGATCGTTTTCCGCATGCTGCCGACGTCGACTTCCACAGCCCCCTGGACCTCGCGAAGGCCGCCGCCGCGGTGCTGGACGCCGAAGGCCATGTCTGCGGGTGGGGTGCCTCGGCACAGCGCCTCCTCGGCCACGCGCCCGAGGACGTGCTCGGCCGGCCGGCCGCGCGGCTGCTGGCGGCGCCCGGACAGCGGGCGTCGC
>NZ_JBEYFC010001056.1:0-1113 GCF_040634175.1 Streptomyces sp. NPDC007162 | reverse complement strand
TTGTCCTGGAGGGTCGGCGCCCCGGTACGGCGTGAGTGCGACCGCCGGACGCGGGAACAAGCCGATGAGCGGCGGGAACCAGCGCCGGGCTGGTGCTGGTGGGGCACTCCATGGGCGGCCGGGCGGCGTTGCGGGCCGCGGCCGATCCGGCGGTGCGCGGGGTGCTGGCGCTGGCGCCCTGGTGCCCGCCCGACGACCCGGTGGACGATCTCGGCGGTACCCGGATCCTCGTCCTGCACGGGGACCGCGACCACACCACCGAGCCCGGCGAGTCGGCCGCCTACGTACGGCACGCCCGCGAGGCCGGCGCCGAGGCCGGGATGGTGCTGCTGCGGGGCTGCGATCACGCGATGCTGCGCCGCAGCCGCGACTGGCATCGTGCCTCGGCAGCCGCCATCAGGCGGTTCCTGCGCCCCGAACGTGATCTCGACGGCTGGACGGCAGAGGCCTGCGCGGCGGACGGACCGCTTCTTCGTTGAGACCCGCCCTGGTAGGGTGCCGCACCCGCGCGACACCCCCACCGGCTCCGCTCAGAGGACTGATGATGCCGCTCAGGCACTCACCCAAGATTGTCACGTACCTGACAGTAGCGCTCGTGGTTCTCGCCCTGCTTCCGACCGCCCTGGTCCACCGGGCCTCGGCCGCCGACGCCTGGCGGGGACCGTTGTCCACGCGCGGCCGCTACATCGTGGACGCCGACGGGAACCGCTTCCGCCTCAAGGCCGCCAACTGGGACGGCGCCCAGGGCTCCTGGACCGGCAGCGGAAGCGTCACCGACCCGGCGAACCACCACGCCGGCCAGGACTCGCACGGCATCCCCCTCGGCCTGGACCGCGCGCCCCTCCCGCAGCTCCTGTCGGACTTCACGGCGCTCGGCATCAACAGCGTCCGGCTGCCGTTCTCGAACGAGATGCTCCATACGACCACCCCGGTGCCGGACGCCGCCGTCACCGCCAATCCGCAGCTGCGCGGGAAGACCCCGCTGGAGATCTACGACGCGGTCGTCACCGCCCTCACCGGCGCCGGCTTCGCCGTCATCCTCAACAACCACACCAACACCTCCCGTTGGTGCTGCGGCGTCGACGGCAACGAGCGCTGGAACAGCAGTCAGTC
>NZ_JBEYFC010001055.1:0-1126 GCF_040634175.1 Streptomyces sp. NPDC007162 | reverse complement strand
GGACGGCCCGCTGCGCGGACCGGACCTGCGGGCCGCGGCTTGCTCCTACGGTCATCAACAGCGCTGCACAAGGGCCGGCCATTGCGGCAAGGAGCGCCATGAGCCACTGTGCCGCGAACTCACCATGTGGACAAATCAGTTCGCCTGCTTGAAAGGTGAATGATGATCAAACGTACTGTGGGCAGGTGCCTCGCCGGACTCGTTGCCGCCGTCGGTCTGCTCAACGTCACCCCAGGTCTCTGCCACGCCGAGCAGGCAGACGCCGCCGGGCCATCGGCCGCGGCGCTGTCGGCGGCCGTCACGCCCGGTTATGTCGAGACGGTGTCCGATCACGGGCTCAGCAGCAACATCTGGATCGTCTTTGCCGATGGCTACGTCAGCGCTCTCTACTTCGACGGGGGCCAGTAGCGGGGCCTGCCGCCCGAAGCCCGTTGCTGAACGGGCGCCCGCACCGCGTCCACGTGTGAGCAGCTCCATGGAGAAAACCAACTGCCGCTACCGCGCTTTGCGTTGCGACACGAATGAAGGAGAAGCAAGATGCGTCCTCGTTTCCTCACATCGGCCATGCTCGCGGCCCTGGCGACGGCGGGGCTCATGGTCACCGCCCCGCAAGCTCTGGCCGCCCCACAGGTGCCCCGTTCGCCGGCCTCGGCGTCCACGTACAACCTCACGACCGTCATCGACCAGTGGACCCACTGGAGCCCGGACGCGAACACCTCGTCCCATGCGGGAACCCTGTACCGCGGCACCAGCTACTTCTACTGCTGGACGTACGGCGCCACCTACTCCAACAACGGCCACACGGACAACGTGTGGCTCTGGACCGACGATGACACCGGGAACCGGGGTGTTTACGTGAGCGACGTCAACCTGGACCTTTGGGGTTGGCAGCACGACCAGCAGGTTCTGCCGCAGTGCTGAGACCCCTTCCACGGCCGTGTGGCTGGACTGCCGCGCCGGTGCAGTAGTGCCAGAGCCACGGCGTAGAGCCTGACATGCCCGGCTTGTCCGGACGCGATCCGTCCCTCGCCGCACCACCCCGTACCCGGCCCGGACGATCCGGCCGAGGGCGGTGGCGTCGTCCGGATAGCGCAGGTCGCCCTGGCGGCACAGCACCGGGACGGTT
>NZ_JBEYFC010001054.1:0-1126 GCF_040634175.1 Streptomyces sp. NPDC007162 | reverse complement strand
GTCCTCGCCGCGCACCGAGAGGTGGTGGACGCGGGCCCGAGGGGTCAGCCCGTGCTCGCGTACCGCCCGTTCGCTCGCCAGCAGCATCGCCGAGGCACCGTCGGAGACCTGGGAGGAGACGGCCGCCGTGATCCTGCCGCCGTCGATCACCGGCTTCAGGCCTGCCATCTTCTCCAGGGTGGTGTCGCGGCGCGGGCCCTCGTCGGCGGTCACTGCACCGTAGGGGACCAGTTCGCGGTCGAAGCGGCCCTCGTCGATGGCGCGGGCGGCCCGCCGATGCGAACGCAGCGCGAACTCCTCCATGTCCTGGCGGGAGATGCCCCACTTCTCGGCGATCATCTCGGCGCCCGCGAACTGGTTGACGGGCCGGTCGCCGTAGCGGGCGCGCCAGCCCTCGGAACCGGCGTACGGGCCCTGCGTCAGGCCGAGCGGCTCGGCGGCCTGACGAGTGGCGAAGGCGATGGGGATCATCGACATGTTCTGCACACCGCCCGCGACCACCAGGTCCTGGGTGCCCGAGAGCACGCCCTGGGCGGCGAAGTGCACCGCCTGCTGAGAGGAACCGCACTGCCGGTCCACGGTGGTACCCGGCACCTCCTCCGGCAGCCCGGCGGCCAGCCAGCAGGTGCGGGCGATGTCCCCGGCCTGCGGGCCGACGGTGTCCAGGCAGCCGAACACGACGTCCTCGACGGCCGCCGGGTCGACTCCGGAGCGCTCCATCAGCGCGGTGAGCACATGTGCTCCGAGGTCGGCGGGGTGCACGGCGGACAACCCGCCGTTGCGTTTGCCGACCGGGGTCCGGACCGCTTCGACGATGTATGCCTCGGCCATGGTGACTCCTGTTCGCTGTCGCGGGGTCATTCCCGCCGGGTGACGCCCTCCAGCACCATCGACAGGTACTGGCGGGCGATCTCCTCCGGGCTGTGCTGTCCGCCCGGCCGGTACCACGACGCGGCCACCCAGACGGTGTCGCGCAGGAAGCGGTACGTCAGCCGGACATCGAGGTCGGCGCGGAAGACCCGGTCGGCCACTCCGCGCTCCAGAGTGCCCAGCCACGCCTTCTCGAACTTCGCCTGTGAGTCGGCGAGATAGGCGAAGCGCGGCTGGGCCTGCAGGTGCCTGGACT
>NZ_JBEYFC010001053.1:0-1132 GCF_040634175.1 Streptomyces sp. NPDC007162 | reverse complement strand
GCAGTCGATGAGGGCCCGTGAGTTTTCCGTAAATGCGATTCGATGAAGCGGTCCGGACAGTGGAAGATCCGTGCCCGCCGTGCAGGAGTGCGACGACCTCGCCCACGCCGTTCGACTCCGCGAGCCGGGGGAACACGGCGGGGAGGCAAGCGGTACCACGATCGCGACGAGCACGTCCGGCAGGCAGGCCGGCCACATGCCGGCCGCGCCGGGCGGGAAGCGGGACGGTGACTGATGCAGACGTTCCTCCCCGACCCCGACTTCCGGCGCACCGCGCAGCTCCTGGACCGACGCCGGCTGGGCAAGCAGCGTGTCGAGGCGCTCCAGGTCCTGCGCGGCCTGACCGTCCCCGGCTACGGATGGCGCCGGCACCCGGCCGTACGGATGTGGACCGGGTACGAGGAGGCGCTCGTGCGGTACGGCCTGGAGATCTGCCGGGTCTGGCGGGAGCAGGGGCACCAGGACAGCTGCGCCGCCTCCCTGGTCGCCGGGCTCGCCGCGTGCCGTCCGGGCGCTCAGGTGCGCGACCAGGCGGAACTGGCGGCCGCCGGTGAGCTGCCGCCCTGGCTCGGCGACGAGGCGTTCCACGAGAGTCACCGCTCGGCACTCGTCCGCAAGGACCGGGAGGTGTACGCCGGTCTGTTCCCCGGGGTGCACGACGACCTGCCGTACGTGTGGCCCGCGTCGGACCGCGGGCCACGGGAGACGCCGACCGGCGGGTGATCAGGTCACCGGACCCGCGTGCGGTGCTCCGGGGCAGGCCCCTGGCTCACCACGTGGGGACGAACCCTCCGTCGATCCGCAGGTCGCTGCCGATGATGTTGGCGGCCCGGTCACCGGCCAGGTACACGACCAGGTCGGCGATCTCGGTGGGGCGGGAGAAGCGTCCGCTGACGGTGGCGGCCGCGGCCTGCGCCATGACGTCCCGCGCATCCAGACCCGCCGCGGCCGAGACGGTGTCGGCCACTCCCCCGCCGCCGAGCCACAGGTCCGTCTCCACCGGGCCGGGGCTGACACTGTTGACGCGCACGCCCCCTTACCCGTGCGCCGCGGCACGGACCGCCCCGGCCAGCCGGGCGTCGTCCTCGGGAGGCACCGTCCGCAGATCGAGCAGACAGCGCCCCGCCTCCAG
>NZ_JBEYFC010001052.1:0-1139 GCF_040634175.1 Streptomyces sp. NPDC007162 | reverse complement strand
CTAGTCTTCTGAGTCAGGAATTCTGTTCAGATGTATAGGCTTGCTCCATGGCACGGACGGGGCGGCCGAAGGCCGAGTTGACGCTGTCGGACGAGGAACGGGCCGCACTCGAGGGGTGGGTGCGGCGGCATTCCACGCCGCAGGCATGGGCATTGCGGTGTCGTATCATCCTGGCCTGCGCCGAGGGTGCGTCCAACAAGGACGTGGCTGCTGAACTTGGCTCCACGCCTCATGCGGTGGGCCGCTGGCGGGCCCGGTTCGTGCAGTACCGGATCGCCGGTCTCGGAGACATGCCACGTCCGGGCGGCCCAAGGACCGTGACGGACGAACAGGTCGCCGCGGTGATCGCCAGGACACTGGAATCCACTCCGAAGAACGCGACGCACTGGTCGACGCGGTCTATGGCCAAAGAGATGGGCCTCTCACAGTCGTCCGTGTCACGGATCTGGCGGGCCTTCGGACTGCAGCCGCACCGATCAAAGACCTTCAAGCTGTCGACTGACCCGTACTTCGTCGACAAGGTCCACGATGTCGTCGGCCTCTACCTGGACCCGCCAGAGCGGGCCTTGGTGTTCTGTGTCGATGAGAAGTCGCAGATCCAGGCCCTGGACCGGTCCCAGCCCGTATTGCCGATGATGCCCGGGGTTCCCGAGCGGGCGACGCATGACTACGTCCGGGCCGGCACCACCACCCTGTTCGCGGCTCTTGAGGTCGCCACCGGAAAAGTGATCGGCTCCCTGCACCGTCGGCATCGGGCCGAGGAGTTCAAGAAGTTCTTGATCAAGCTCGACAAAGAGGTGCCTGCCGGCCTGGATGTCCACCTAGTCTGCGACAACTACGCCACCCACAAGACCCCCGCCATCAAGAAGTGGCTCCTGGCCCACCCCCGCTTCCACCTGCACTTCACACCGACCGGCTCGTCCTGGCTGAACCTCGTCGAGCGATGGTTCGCCGAACTGACCAACAAACAGATACGGCGAGGCGTCCACAAGTCCGTCCAAGCCCTGGAGAAGGACATCCGCAACTGGATCGCCGCCTGGAACACCGACCCGAAGCCCTACGTCTGGACGAAGACGGCGGACGAGATCCTCGAACGCCTCGCCAGTTATCTGAACAGAATTCCTGACTCAGAAGACTAG
>NZ_JBEYFC010001051.1:0-1149 GCF_040634175.1 Streptomyces sp. NPDC007162 | reverse complement strand
CCGCTGTTCGCCGGCTTCACGAACTGGATCATGCCGCTCCAGATCGGCGCGCCTGACGTCGCCTTCCCGCGGCTGAACATGTTCGCCTACTGGCTCTACCTGTTCGGCTCGACCATCGCCGTCGGCGGTTTCATCACCCCGCAGGGCGCGGCCGACTTCGGCTGGTTCGCCTACTCCCCGCTGTCGGACGCGGTCCGCTCGCCGGGCCTCGGCGCCGACATGTGGATCATGGGTCTGGCCTTCTCCGGCTTCGGCACCATCCTCGGCGCGGTCAACTTCATCACCACGATCATCTGCATGCGTGCGCCGGGCATGACCATGTTCCGCATGCCGATCTTCGTGTGGAACGTGCTGCTGACCGCCGTCCTGGTCCTGTTCGCCTTCCCCGTCCTCGCCGCCGCGCTGTTCGCGCTGGAGGCGGATCGGAAGTTCGGGGCACATGTCTTCGACGCGGCGAACGGCGGAGCGCTGCTCTGGCAGCACCTCTTCTGGTTCTTCGGGCACCCCGAGGTGTACATCATCGCGCTGCCGTTCTTCGGCATCATCTCTGAGGTCATCCCGGTCTTCTCCCGCAAGCCGATGTTCGGCTACATGGGCCTGATCGCGGCCACCATCGCGATCGCGGGTCTGTCGGTGACGGTGTGGGCGCACCACATGTACGTCACGGGCGGTGTGCTGCTGCCGTTCTTCTCGTTCATGACCTTCCTGATCGCGGTACCGACCGGTGTGAAGTTCTTCAACTGGATCGGCACCATGTGGAAGGGGTCGATGTCCTTCGAGACACCGATGCTCTGGGCGGCGGGGTTCCTCGTGACGTTCCTGTTCGGCGGGCTCACCGGTGTCATCCTGGCCTCGCCGCCGATGGACTTCCACGTCTCCGACTCGTACTTCGTGGTGGCCCACTTCCACTACGTGGTGTTCGGTACGGTCGTCTTCGCGATGTTCTCCGGCTTCCACTTCTGGTGGCCGAAGATGACGGGCAAGATGCTCGACGAGCGGCTCGGCAAGATCACCTTCTGGACGCTGTTCATCGGCTTCCACGGCACCTTCCTGGTGCAGCACTGGCTGGGCGCCGAGGGCATGCCGCGCCGGTACGCCGACTACCTGGCGGCCGACGGCTTCACCACCCTGAACACCATCTCGTCGATC
>NZ_JBEYFC010001050.1:0-1151 GCF_040634175.1 Streptomyces sp. NPDC007162 | reverse complement strand
GCGAACGGACCAGTCGGCGGACGGTGTCCGCGGTGGGAGTCGGTGCCTGGGTCATGGATCGTCTCGCTGCTCATGGTGCCGGTCTTTGCGCTGATCAGCCGGAACGTCGGCAACCAGCGGCGGACGATCACCCGCGAGCGTCAGAAGCAGATGGCCGTGCTGTCGGTCATGGTGGAGGAGACGCTGTCGGTGAGCGGTTTCCTGCTGGGCCGCGTCATGGGCCGCACGCCCACGCTCATCGAACAGTTCGCCCAGCAGTCCGGTCGTCTGACGGAGCTGACGGTCAAATCAGCCATGACGGGGCGATGCCTGATCAGCGCCGCCCTTTCCTTTTTGCTGGCCAGACAGCCCTTCGCCGGCTGGATCGCTTCTGCGGGCGGGCCGGGCGCCACTCGGCTGGTGCAGAACCTGTTCGTGCTCAGCATGGCGTATTGGCTGATGTGCTTCTACCTGTACTCGGCGGCCGCTGATGCCGCTGACGGCAACAGACGCGCACGCCGTGAGGCACTTTTTCTGGCTCTCGCCGCGATCGGCCTCATCTCGGCGACCGTCGCGGCGGGCTCGCATGACCACGGCGCGAACTTCCAGGCATCCGACCTGCGCGATCGGGCCCTTGGGAGTTTCTACCTCGTCGCGGATGTGTATCTCGCCTATGCCCTGGCCATGGCCCTGCGGTGGACCTGCGCTTACGCCCGGGCCTCACAGCGTCCGCTGGCAACCGGCCTCTGGCTGGCGGCAGTGGGTATCGGCGCCATGGCCGCGTCCTGCACAATCCGTACCGTGCTGACCGTGGTTCGCTGGCAGGGGAGCACTGTGCCCCCGGCTGTCACCTGGGCCTCAGGATTGATCATCGCGATGGCGGTCCCGCTCTTCCTCATCGGAGTCAGCTACCCCGGAGTCGCCACCCGACTCGCGGCCATGCGGGTACGCCGCCAGCACCGCCGCATGTATCACCGTCTGGGACCGCTGTGGCAGATGCTGCACGAGGCATACCCCGAGCACTCGCTCTACCGGGTGCCGGCCAAGGCGTGGCGGGACCACCTGCTCCCGCTGGGCATGCCGTCCGTGGAGTGGTTCGAGGAGCAGCCGCGCGAGTACCGCGAGAGCGTCCTGCCGCCGGCCGTGCGGGCCCGGGTCGCCGTGGAGGCCGG
>NZ_JBEYFC010001049.1:0-1163 GCF_040634175.1 Streptomyces sp. NPDC007162 | reverse complement strand
GGCGACCGCGAGGAGCGCCAGGTCGTCCGTCGACCGGCCACCCGTGTGCAGCCGTACGTCGTCCGTGAGCGCGGACAGCAGTTCCTCGGGCCCCGGGAAGAGCCGGCCACGAAGCCGGTCCGCCGGGTCGTAGAACGCCCCCTTCACGTCACGCGCCTCGGAGAGCCTCGGCGCGTCCCCGCGCTGTCCGAGCGAGAAGGCCATGCGCGAGGCGGTGTAGAGGCCGGAGTTGAGCGACGCCCTCACCACCCTCGCCGAATCGTGCGGCCAGCAGCCGCTCGACTTCGAACCCGCGACCGACACTTCGAAGTAGGAACGCCGGCGCCGACCGCGAGGCGTTCTTCTTCTGGATGTTGCTGACCGCGGTCTTCATCGCCTTACCGAAGGCGCCGTCGGCCCTCACCCCGAGCTGCCCGCGTGCTCTGGTTGAGCCGGTGACTTCTACTCGGCGGCTTCTTCGAACTCGACGACGGTGTCGGTGCAGTCCTTGGCGAGGTCGAGGAGAGCGGTCTTCTCGACCTTGTCGGCATTGAGCTTCCAGCGCAGTTTCGCCGCGGTCCAGTCGGCGGCGTAGGTGCAGTGGGCGCTCTTGGCCGGCGGGAGCCACTGAGCGGGGTCGCGGTCGGCTTTGGAGCGGTTCGTCTTCGCGGTGACGGCGACCAGCGACCTGTCGGATCCGAGGTCGTTGGCGTAGGCCTGACGCCGTTCGGGGGTCCAGTCGTAGGCTCCGCTGTCCCACGCTTCGGCGAGCGGGACCACGTGGTCGATGTCGAGTTTCTTCGCGTCGGTGACCTCGACCTCGTCGTAGTACGACATCCAGACGCCGCCGGTGAGCTTGCACCTGTCGCCCTGCTCGGGCTTGGTGGTGGCTTCCTCCAGGAGAACCTCGGCCCGGGTCTCACAGCCGTCTTCGTCCTCGTCGATCCAGTGACGGAAGCTGTCGCGCTCGTATCCGTCGCGTCGTTCGTCGCCGTCGGGGATGGCTTCGATGGCGGCGGTGAGGGTGAGTGCGCCTGCGCCAGGCTCGGGGCCCCCGGGGGCTGGGGAAGCAGCAGACCCCGCGGAGGTGGGTGTGCTGTCGTTCGGCTTGTCGTCCGCCAGCTGCGGATTGCAACTGATCAACGTGGCGCTGAGTACGACAGCGGCAAGGGCGGCAACACGGC
>NZ_JBEYFC010001048.1:0-1163 GCF_040634175.1 Streptomyces sp. NPDC007162 | reverse complement strand
GGTCGCTGACCAGTCGGCGGAGCAGACCCACGGTGCTGACGATGATGTCGCCGGGCAGGAAAACGCCCGATCTCGTCAGCTTGCCCAGGTAGTCGTAGCCGTCGAGGCCCGCACGTGCCGAGGCCATGCGGCTCAGGAACTCTCTTTTGAGCGGGTGGCCCTGAGGCGTGAGGTCGAGGAGGAAGCCGTCGAACGGGTCGTACCGGGGCGGCTTCCAGTACCGGCTGAGCGGCAGCCGTGGCCTGATCCCCGGGGAGAGGTCCTTGCCTGGTAGGTACCGGGCGGGACGGACGAAGGTCTTGCGGAAGACGACGCGCAGTCTCGCCTCGTCACCGACGACGTGGCGGGCGGCGAAGTACTCCATGAACGTCTGGTGGGTGAAGACGAGGTCGTCCGAGCCTCGGGTCAGCAGTCCTGTGCCGCACAGCGCGGACTCCAGGAAGTCCCGCCAGCGCTTCTTCGGCACCGCCGCCGGCCGCCCGGCACCCGGGTGCTGAAGGACGAGGTCGAGGACGGTCCTGTCGCCATCCCCACGCTTTGCGAGCAGCAGGTGGTGGGCAACGGCGGCGAGCATGTTCTGGAGGCCCAGGACGGCCCGCTCCGCGCCGGCCTCCGCGTCGGAGCCGTACTGCCTCATGGCGGCCCGGGCCTGTTCCAGGGCATGGGCGTGGTACTGACGCGCTTGCAGCGACTCGACGAAATGCCCGTAGATCTCGCCGCGCCCACGCGGCAGCGGTCCGCCGGGCTCCCTGGCCCAGAGCTGGCAGAGCATGGACATCGTCAGGGGGACGCGGACCAGGTCGGTCAGCTGGGCCCTGCCGATCGCGGTGAGGAACTGTCGTGCGCCGTTCTCCGGTTCGGTGACACCGAGGGCGGTGAACCAGCCGGTCGCGACGTGTTCCAGCTCGTCGGGGGCGAACGGTTCCAGGTGGTAGCGCGGGACCTCGGGGCCGAGGATGCCGAGTTCGGTTTCGTGCAGCGGGCGGGTGGCCACGACGAACGCGTAGTCGTCACCCGCGTTCGCCACGGTCTTCAGGACGTCCTTCCGCTCGTCGGGATCGGTGATCTCGTCGAGGCCGTCGACCAGCACCAGCCAGTGGCATCCGCTGGAGCTGGGCGTAGACTGCGGTACGCAGGTCGTTCATCATGTTCACGCCGAGACC
>NZ_JBEYFC010001047.1:0-1166 GCF_040634175.1 Streptomyces sp. NPDC007162 | reverse complement strand
GGGCCGAGGCCCATCGACACCGTCGGGAACTCCCAGAAGTCCGGCATCGAGCGGGGGTGCGGGTAGCTGGAGAGGCCGTCCGGGTACTTCGACTTCTCCTGGCGGAAGCCGTCCAGCTGGGCCTCGCTGAGCCGGTCGAGCAGGAACGCGCGCGCGTAGATGCCGGGGGAGGCGTGGCCCTGGAAGAAGACCTGGTCGCCGCCGAGTCCGTCGTCCTTGCCGCGGAAGAAGTGGTTGAAGCCGACGTCGTAGAGGGACGCGGAGGAGGCGAAGGTGGCGATGTGCCCGCCGACGCCGATCCCCGGCCGCTGTGCGCGCGAGACCATCACGGCGGCGTTCCAGCGGGTCGCGTTGAGGACCTTGCGCTCGATCTCCTCGTTGCCCGGGAAGAACGGCTCGGCCCGGGTCGGGATCGTGTTCACGTAGTCCGTGCTGCGCATCTCGGGCACGGCCACCCGTCGCTCGCGCGCCCGCTCGATCAGGCGGAGCATCAGATAGCGGGCCCGTTCCCGGCCGCGCTCGTCCACGGCGGCGTCGAGCGAGTCGAGCCACTCCTGGGTTTCCTCGGGATCGAAGTCAGGAACCTGACTCGGAAGGCCGCCAATGATGATCGGGTTGCGATCGGATCCGGAAGCCACGCTGTTCCTTACCTGTCAGAGGGCCACTGATTC
The DNA here is from genome assembly GCF_040634175.1 of Streptomyces sp. NPDC007162. Lineage (NCBI taxonomy): Bacteria > Bacillati > Actinomycetota > Actinomycetes > Kitasatosporales > Streptomycetaceae > Streptomyces > Streptomyces sp. NPDC007162. The sequence goes on along the minus strand of NZ_JBEYFC010001047.1, from coordinate 495 downwards.
CCTGTTTTTCCCTGTTTTTCGCTGTTTTCCTGTGCTTGGCCTGCACCGCTGTCCATCGTCCACCTCGGGGCGGCGCACGTCATCTCTACCGCGAGGTAACTCGGGACCGGCCAAAACGCAACGATACGCCCGGGGTGTGACGCGCTTGGCAAACTCGTTCGACCACCGTGTGTGAGGATGATTCCGAAAGGTATATTGCGGGCAAAAGGGAGTGGTGTGTGTCACAGCTGTTCGCGATACGGTGCCGGGAGTTGCGGCGACACGGCCGGGATCGTCACCGTTTCGGCGGTCTGAACGGCCGGGTACTTGCGCGATCCGCCCCGCCCGTGTGGACTACGGCCAATGCTTCGCGCACGCGCGTGGCTGAGTTCATCACCAAGACATGATCAGGAGGCGGCCGCCTGCTCGGTGACGAAACGCCAGTCGCGCAGTTCCGGTCCGGGCAGTACCAGCCGACCCGCCTCGGCCGAGTCCAGCCGGCCGCCGTCGAAGAGC
>NZ_JBEYFC010001046.1:0-1167 GCF_040634175.1 Streptomyces sp. NPDC007162 | reverse complement strand
GATGAACTCCCCCGGCCGCACGGGGTACATCGCATCGGAGGCGACCTGGCGCATGCTGTCCACGGACCACGGCGACCAGGTGGAGTCCCTGCTCGTGCGGGCCGGCGGCGACTGGGACCCGGGCGCCTACAAGGCGGCCTGCCCGGACGGACTACGGCTGGCCGGGCTCGCGCACTCCGGCGGGCGCGGTCTGTGCACCGACGTGGACGCGGGTGACCTGCGGGCGGCGGGCAGCGCCCGGACGGTGGTCACGGACGAGCGGTACGTCCCGGCGGGCGGCGACTGGGCGTCCGGGTACACCAAGTTCCAGTGCCCGGCGGGCCAGTTCGTGATCGGCTACAGCCGTCGGGGCGAACGGGTGTCGGCGGTGCTGTGCGTACCGGCCCGCGCGGCGTCGAGCGCGAGCGGCCGGACGCTGTGGTTCGACCGGTCCGACAGCAGGCCCGCCGACGGCGCGGGCGACGACTTCGCCCACGGCGCCTACAAGGGCCAGTGCGAGGCGGGCGAGTACATCGCGGGCGTCGCCTTCACCACCCGGGTCGGCACCACCCAGGGTCCCGCCGCCGTCCTGTGCGTCCCACTATCGTCCTGAGCGGGGCCCACCCCGAGCGCTCACGCCGATCGCCTCCCCGGCCAAGTCCCGCACTCCCCCCGCCTGGCACGCCGGTCGCCGCCCCCTCTCGGCCCGGGGTGGGCTTTCTCCGCGGGCGGCGCGGCGGTCGGCGGACCGGGGCCGGTGTGTGGGCGGTACCGTTCTTCTGGCTCGGCGGACGCCGCGGGTCACAGGACGGCACGCCACGCAGGAGCAGCCGCGATGTCAGGTCGCGATGGTCAACCGCACGGGCGGCGCCGGGGCGGCCGGGTCGTCGAGGTGCGGATCTGTACCGGGGTTGTCGGCAGCGGCCGCGAGGATGGCCTGCTGGAGGCGGCGCAGGCGGGGCGACGGCTCCAGGCCGAGCTCCCTGACCAGGAGAGTGCGCAGCTGCTGGTAGACGTGGAGGGCCTCGCCGCGTCGGCCGGAGCGGTAGAGGGCGAGCATCAACTGGGCATGCAGGTTCTCGTGGGTCCGGTATACGCGCCGTCGTCGAAGGGCAAACGTGGCCTTACGCGGCACTAGGTTGAGCCGGAGCCCATAGGCCAAGCCGCCGATCACTCCGATTGGCAAAA
>NZ_JBEYFC010001045.1:0-1174 GCF_040634175.1 Streptomyces sp. NPDC007162 | reverse complement strand
GGCGGCTGACGGTGCCCGCCCTGGCCGAGGACACTGCCGGATATGGAAGGACTTGAGACACGGATCACAGGTGTCGGGGGAACCTCAGGACGGGTTTCGAAGGTCCCTTCTACGATCGCACCCGTCACCCACAGGTTCGTACCACTGTGCCCCAAGGTAAGAATCCCGCGTGCCGATCACACTCCAGTACTGCGCGTGAGCGGTCTACCATCAGCTCATGACCCGTGTACTGCTCGCCGAGGACGACGCGTCCATCTCGGAGCCGCTGGCCCGCGCCCTGCGCCGGGAAGGTTACGAGGTCGAGGTGCGCGAGGACGGACCGACCGCACTCGACGCCGGAATGCAGGGCGGCATCGATCTGGTCGTGCTCGACCTCGGGCTGCCCGGAATGGACGGCCTGGAGGTCGCGCGCCGGCTGCGGGCCGAGGGCCACGCCGTGCCGATCCTCATCCTGACCGCACGGGCCGACGAGGTGGACACCGTCGTCGGTCTCGACGCGGGCGCCGACGACTACGTCACCAAGCCGTTCCGGCTCGCCGAACTGCTCGCCCGGGTACGGGCGCTGCTGCGCAGGGGGGCCACGGAACCCGCGCAGCCGCCGGCCACCCACGGTGTGCGCATCGACGTCGAGTCCCACCGGGCGTGGATGGGGGACGAGGAACTCCAGCTCACCGCCAAGGAGTTCGACCTGCTGCGGGTGCTGGTGCGGGACGCAGGCCGCGTGGTGACCAGGGACCAGCTGATGCGCGAGGTCTGGGACACGACGTGGTGGTCGTCCACCAAGACGCTCGACATGCACATCTCGTGGCTGCGCAAGAAGCTCGGCGACGACGCGGCGAACCCGCGCTACATCGCCACCGTGCGTGGTGTCGGGTTCCGTTTCGAGAAGAGCTAGGCCGGCTGCACCGCGCGCCCCCGCCCGGGCGCTGATGTGGCCGATTCCCGGAGAGTGCTGTGCGTCGTCGTCTGATCCAGTCCACCCTCGCCGTGGTGCTCGTCGTCATCGCCGTGTTCGGCGTCTCCCTCGTCATCGTCGAGTCGCGGACCATCAGCAACAGCGCCCAGGAGCGCGTCGACTCCGAGGCCCTGCGGCTCGCCAGCATCGTGGACAGCCGGATCCTCGGGGACGAGGACGTCACCGCCGAGATACTGCGCAGTCAGGTCTCGAAGGAGC
>NZ_JBEYFC010001044.1:0-1191 GCF_040634175.1 Streptomyces sp. NPDC007162 | reverse complement strand
GGCGGCGATGACGTGGACACCGGAGCGCCGCGACAGACCGGGGAGTTCTCTGGCTGAACCTGTTCGCCACCCGGGGCCGCACGTTCAGCGCGGAACCCGTGGAGCGGCTCGCCACCCCCGCCCGGCTTGCCGAATGGCTGGAGCACTGCGAGCTGTCCCCGGCCCGCACACCGGACCAGGCCGACCTGGAGAAGTCGAGGCGCCTGCGGGAGATCCTGCGCGCCCTGGCGCTGGCGACGGTCGACGAGCGGACGCCGCCCGCGGACGACGTGGCGGACCTGGCCGCGTTCCTCGCAGCACACGACGAGCCGATCGACCTGACGGCGGCCGACCGGCTGCGACGCCGGCCCCCGGCGACGACGCTGCACGCCCTGGCACTCAGGAGCTGCCCGGAGCACGACTGCAAGGGCGTTTTCATCGATCCGCCCGGCCGCCGGCGGGTCCCTCCCCAGCCCGGGGCAGAGTCCGGGCCATGCGCGCCCGCCGCAGCGCCAGCGCAGCCCCGGAGAACGCGGCAGGCTGATTGGGAGTGTCATGATCATGAATATCAGGTGGAAGTCCCTTGCGAAGGGACACCTGACGGACGCGAACACCGGTCACCTGATCAAGGCCCTGTTCCCGTACAGTCATGGCGAACGCTCGGCGGCCGAGGCGGCGCCGGAGGCCCGCGGGGCGTCGCAGCCCGCAACGTGCGGCCCTCCTCGCCCGGGGTTGCGGCGGTGTCGGGGCGGGGCCTCGCCGGTGGTGATCCGCGTCCCGGTGCGTCCCCTCGATGGCAGGTCTCCGCGGGACTGGCGGAGCAGGAATCGCGTGGTCACGCGCTCAGGGGGTAACGGATCTGCCAGGAGATCCCGCAAGGGCCGTCGGTTGGAAGGGCTGCCACGTGGAACGCGCCGGCTGGCTGCTCACCCCCGCTCAGCGGGGGAATCCCGCCTCGCGGGTGGACCGCCGTCACGCTGACGGTGCGGCGTGGTCCACGGGCAACGACGTCCGCCCCCTGGTACACGGGGCGGTGTACTTCGCCGAGCTGCTCGCGGCCGTGCGGGCGCAGCGGGCCGGCGACATATTGATGTTCACGGACTGGCGGGGTGACCCTGACGACGGGCGGGACCGGCCATGGGAGCGGGACACGATCGTCAACGTGTTCTCCGTGACCAAGACGATGACCGCGCTGTCCGCGCTCGTGCTGAT
>NZ_JBEYFC010001043.1:0-1192 GCF_040634175.1 Streptomyces sp. NPDC007162 | reverse complement strand
AGCAGGACGGGCGGTACCCCCACCCCGGGGGTCGTGCCGCAGCCGGCGAGGACGGCGTTGGCGGTGCCGCGCACCAGGTTGCGCGGCCGGAACGGGCCGGTCTGGGCGAAGGTGTGCGCGGCGGAGAAGGGCGTGCCCGCGGCATGTCCCTGCGCGCTCCAGTCGGCGGGGGTCACCAGGCACTCCTCCTCGATGGCGGACGCGATGCCCGCGAGGCCGCGGCGGTCCAGTTCGCGCAGCAGGCCGTCGCGGTAGCGGGCGCCGAGGCCGCTCCAGTCGGCGCTGCCCGGCCCGATGTCGGTGTTGGGGCACGGGGCGAGGACGTAGTGCAGGTGGCGGCCCGGCGGGGCCAGACCGGGGTCGGTCGCGGTGGGCCGGGTGATCAGCAGGGAGGGGTCGCTCATCAGCTCGCCGGTGTGCGTGAGTTCGCGGAAGGTGCGCCGCCAGGCACCGCCGAAGGACAGCGTGTGGTGGGCCAGTTCGGGCCAGGTGCGGTCGCAGCCGGCGTGCAGGACCACCGCGGACGGGGCGTGCCTGAGCCGCGCCGGGCGGCGCGGGGCGCGGCCCAGCAGTCGGTAGGCGACCGGCAGGTCGGGGGTCAGGACCACCGCGTCGCAGGGGATGCGCCGGTCGTCGGTCACCACGGCGGTGACGCGTTCACCGGAACGTTCCAGGCGGGTCACCCGCTGCCCGTAGTGGAACACCGCACCCGCCTCGGCCGCGGCGTCGGCCATGGCCCGGGGCAGGGCGTGCATGCCACCGCGCGGGAAGTACACCCCGGCGACGGTGTCCATGTAGGCGATCACCGCGTAGGCGGCCATCGCCCGCTCGGGCGGCACACCGGCGTACAGGGCCTGGAAGGAGAAGACGCGCCGCAGCCGCTCGTCGCGCAGGTGCCGGGCGACCCGCGCCTCCCAGCGGCCGAAGCCGCCGAGCGCGGCGAGCCGGACCAGGTCCGGGCCGAGCAGTTGCAGCGGCGAGTCGAAGTCCGCGTCGAGGAAGCGGCCGCGCTCGGCCTGGTAGAGCTGCCCCAGCCAGTGCCGCAGCCTGCGGTAGCCGGCCGCTTCGGCGCCCCCGGCGAACCGTTCGATCTCCGCCTCCATGGCCTCGCCGTCGGTGTGCACGTCGAGGGTGCTGCCGTCGGCGAAGCGTGCTCGGTAGGCGGGGTGCAGTTCGATCAGCTCGACGCGGT
>NZ_JBEYFC010001042.1:0-1193 GCF_040634175.1 Streptomyces sp. NPDC007162 | reverse complement strand
GCACAAGCAGTCGTGACCGGCCGTACCCGCCACCGACCGGGGCGGTGGCCGTAGGAGGGGGCGGGCGTGGGCTGGACGGTCCTCTACATCGCATTCGGCATAGTGGCGCTGTGGCTGCTGGGCGAGGTGCTCCTGCAGTACAAGGCGCGGCTGCGCTGGCGGCTGCTCGCCTTCGGCGGCTTCCTCGGTGTGGTCCTCGGCGTCCTGATCCCCTCGGTACTGGTGATCATCATCGGCGCGATCGCCTTCGCCACGGGCCAGACGTACGTGACGCTCTCCTTCCGGCGCGGCTTCTCGACCGGCTGGGCCATCGGCGGCAGCCATGAAGAAGTCCCTGACCAGGTTCCAGGAAGATGATGTTCTCTTTGCGAAGATTACGCCGTGCATGGAGAACGGGAAGATCGCTAAAGCGCAAGGCCTGATTGGTGGTCGAGCGTTGGGAAGTACCGAGTTTCACGTGCTTCGCAGTGCTGGGGGTGTTCTTCCTGAGTATCTGACGCATTATCTCCTTCAGCGGAACGTGCGACGTGTCGCTGAGCAGCACATGGCTGGTGCAGTTGGGCAGCGTCGAGTTCCGCGGCCTTACCTGGAAGGTCTGGAAATTCCTGTCCCGCCTCTGTCTGAACAGCACCGAATCGTCGCGAAGCTGGACGAACAGCTTGCCCACATTGAGGCTGGTGAGGCGGCTGTTTCCTCGGCTATTGCGTTGAGGCAGTCGTTGCGGGATGCCCTTCTCAACCTGTATGTCTTGGGGCGCAATCAGGAATCGAGTTCTGAGAGCGTCCAAGAAATTCAAGCACAATCAAGTAGGAAGATCCCCTATGGTGACCTCCTTCCGTTGCCTCATGGTTGGAAGTGGCGAGTAGCGCGAGAAGTCTGCCCGCTTATCACCTCGGGATCGACTCCAGAAGCATCCCTCATGCATAGCGGGTTCGGTGAAATTCCTTTTTTGAAGGTTTACAATATCGACAAGCGTAATGGGGTTGATTTTTCGATCCGTCCCACTTTTGTTGATCGAGTAGTTCATGAAGGTAAGCTCAAGAAGTCCAGGGTCGCCCCGGGGGACGTTCTCACCAATATTGTTGGACCCCCTCTTGGGAAGACTGCCGTAGTGCCGAAAGATCACACCGAGTGGAATATTAATCAGGCGATTGTCGCTTTTCGTGCAGGTCCAGAATTGCTCCCCGAGTGGC
>NZ_JBEYFC010001041.1:0-1200 GCF_040634175.1 Streptomyces sp. NPDC007162 | reverse complement strand
CCGATGGAGAGCAGATCCGTGCGGATGACCTCGACGTCGGCGTGGGTTCCGATCAGCGCGGTGTGGCAGCCGTCGCAGAAGCCGCAGCCCGGAGCTCCGCCCATCGCGCGGTCGGGGCTGGTGCACTGGAGGGCCGCGGCGAAGGCGCGGGCGGCGGTGGCCCGGCCGGAACCGGGCGGGCCGGCCGAGTACGGCATCACGCGCGTCGACCGGCCCGTCGACATCAACCGCGCCCTGCGCCGCGCCGGCCTGCTGGAGGTCCACACCCAGGACGGCATGGAGTACCTCGACCCGATGGCCTCCCGTGCGTTCGCGGTCGCCGACCACCAGCTCGCCCACGTCTACGTGCGCCGGCCCGAGGACCTCGAAGCGACCCGCGAGGCCCTCGCGGACCTCCCCGGCATCGCCGAACTCCTCGACGACGACGGCAAGAAGGCCCACCACCTCGACCATCCCCGCTCCGGCGAACTCGTCGCCGTCGCGGAGAAGGACGCCTGGTTCACGTACTACTACTGGCTCGACGACGACCGCGCCCCCGACTTCGCACAGCTCGTCGAGATCCACCGCAAACCCGGATACGACCCCGTCGAGCTCTTCATGGACCCGCAGGACCCCTACGTCCGGGTCAGGGCGGCCTCCGCGGTGGCCCGCAAGAAGCTCGGGATGCGCTACCGCATGGCGGTCGTCCCCCTGGATCCCTCACCCATCCGCGGCAGCCACGGCCGCCTTCCCGAGAGCGACGACGAAGGTCCGCTCATCCTCTGCTCCACCCCCCAGGCCTTCGACGGCCGAGTCCAGGCCACCGAAGTGAAGTCCCTGCTCCTCCGACTCGCCGGACTGCACGGACCATCCGCCCCGCCCGCACGCCGAAAGGGAGATTCGTGATCATGAGCCGCACTCCGAAGGACCCCGAGCTCGCGAGCAGACTCAGCCGCCGCAACGTCCTGGGCGTCGCCGCCGGAGCCACCGCCGCGACCCTCCTCAGCGGCGCGGCCGCCCAGGCGACGAGCCCGCAGGGCGGCACGTCACCCGGCCACGGCCACGGCCACGGACACGGACACGGCAAGGGCCGAGCCGTCCTGCCGCCCGGCCGCCTCGGTATCCAGCTCTACAGCCTCCGGGACAAGGTCTCCACCCTCGGCTTCGCCCCCGTGTTCGCCGAACTGGAGAAGTACGGCTACGACGAGATCGAGATCGCCG
>NZ_JBEYFC010001040.1:0-1200 GCF_040634175.1 Streptomyces sp. NPDC007162 | reverse complement strand
CCTGGCTGCCCACCGGCGACCCGTACGCGCCCACACGCTGAACCTGGCTGGGAGGCAACGCCTCCCAGCCAGGAGGAAACCGGTCCTGGCGTCCCCTGCCCGTCCGATCTACCTTCCAGATAGTCGACCGGTCGGCTAGTCGCCGGTCCACCTCACGGAGAAGGTCATCATGAGCACACCGCAGCAGAAGGTCGCGATCGTCACCGGTGCCTCCCAGGGCATCGGCGCCGCCCTGGTCGAGGGCTACCGCAGGCTCGGCCACGCCGTCGTCGCCACCTCGCGCACGATCACCCCCGTCGACGATCCCGACGTCCTGACCGTCCAGGGTGACATCGCCGACCCGCAGACCGCCGAGCGGGTGGTGGCCGCTGCGGTCGAGCGCTTCGGCCGCATCGACACCGTGGTCAACAACGCGGGCGTCTTCGTCGCGAAGCCCTTCACCGACTACACGGCCGCGGACTACGCCACCGTCACCGGCATCAACGTCGCCGGCTTCTTCCACCTCACCCAGCGGGCGGTCCCGCACCTGCTCGCCCAGGGCGGCGGACACATCGTGAGCATCACCACCAGCCTGGTCGACAGCCCGGACGCCCGGGTCCCCTCCGTCCTCGCCTCCCTGACGAAGGGCGGCCTGCAGTCCGCGACCAAGTCCCTGGCGACCGAGTACGCGGCCCGCGGCATCCGCGTCAACGCCGTCTCGCCCGGCACCATCAAGACCCCCATGCACACGGCGGAGACCCACGAGTTCCTCGCCGCCCTGCACCCGGTCGGCCGGATGGGTGAAGTCAGCGACATCGTCGACGCGGTGCTCTTCCTGGAGACCGCGCCCTTCGTCACCGGCGAGATCCTGCACGTCGACGGCGGCATGAGCGCCGGACACTGACCGGGCGTCACATCGAGAGACAGGAGCGGACATGACCACCACGACCGACGACGCGGCGGTCCTGAGCCGGGTGCTGGACCGGTGGCAGGCGGCCGTCGACGGGCACCGTCCCGCGGACGTCGCCGCGCTCTTCACCGAGGACGCCGTCTTCCAGGGACTGCACCCCTACACGGTCGGACGGGACGGCGTCGCCGCGTACTACGACTCCCAGCCCCTCGGTATGAAGGCGGCGTACCGGATCCTGGAGACCCGGCGGCTCGCCGACGGGGTGGTGCTCGGCTATCTGGCGGTCGAGTTCTCGTTCCGGGACCGGCCAC
>NZ_JBEYFC010001039.1:0-1213 GCF_040634175.1 Streptomyces sp. NPDC007162 | reverse complement strand
GCTCGTCGGACACGGACGCAGGCTGCCCCGACTGGGCACTCTCGACAGGCTCCACGGTCTCCAACTCCACGGCGGTGTCAGTCACTTGACGTCACTCCCATGATCGTCGGATCCGCCGTTAGATTTACACTCCTCCTACATGTGCTCCGCGAGTTCGAGACCTTCTACAACCGGCATCGGCCGCACCGAGCCCTGAACCAAGCCGCACCGCTCCGACCGCTACCCAAACCGATCAGCGTGCCAGCACAGATCAGGTACCTGGAAGTCCGCCGACGAGACCGACTCAGCGGAACCCTTCATGAGTACCGACGTAGCGCTTGACCAGGCCAGATGATTTATCGGCACCCACAGTGCCGGGAGACAGGGTGACCCACAGGATGGCGTGGCATGCACCTGGCTACCGAGCGAGGCCTCACATACTCAGCCGACGGGCGCGCCGAAGTGCCGCCGTGCTCTCTCCGCGGCGCTCGACGGTCTCCACCGCTGGGCGGCAGCCAGGGAGCCGGAGCGCTCAGCCCCAAGAACCTGGGTCCAACAACCACGACGGGGCTGTCGACGACCGGTTCCGAGCTGCAAGGCGATCCAGAAGTCCTTGACCGCCCGCAGTTCACCGGTCCTCGCCTCAGCTCTGCGTTCTGCCTACATCCACCCCGCGTCGTGCGACCTCGCCGCGGCGAGCTGCTCCTCAGTGAGGGTCGACGGGTCCAGCCTGCTGACCACCGCCCAGTGCTTCTCAACAGGGCAGCGAGCGTAGCGCGTGGACAGGGTGAGGCGCAGAGACTTGATGCCGACGAATGGTACCCATGTAGCCGTGTAGAGGTGTCCCGCCGCACACTGCACGATCGACTTTTGAGGCACGTGACTCTCCTCCGTGGGGCCTCAGGTGGACTTGATCTCGAAGCTGCTGCCGTTGCGCGGACCGAGGCGCGCTGTCACCCGCGGCTGTGTGCCTGCGTCGCCCTGCACCGTCAACTCCTCGGTGCTTACGCCGAGTCGGGCCACACGCTGGCCCTTGTAGCGGAAGAACACAGCGACCTCATGGACGCCCGCCTCGACCGAGACCTCCGTAGTGCCCCATCTCGCGGGCCGCTCGACGCCGTCGATCTCCACCACCGGCCTCGTCAAGGCGCGGTGGAAGGGCAGCGCCACCAGCGACGGACGGATGTCGAAGAGGACCTTCACCATTACCGAATTCCTTGCCTGGTTGTTAGAT
>NZ_JBEYFC010001038.1:0-1221 GCF_040634175.1 Streptomyces sp. NPDC007162 | reverse complement strand
GTGGACGCCGTCTCCCCCAGCCAGGACTCCGACGTCGAGCGGGCCGTCGCCGTACCCGATCGGCGCCGGGGCATGCGTCGGGGGTCCCGTGCGCCGAGACCGGTTGCGCGGCTGCGCACCCGACGCCTCCTGACCGGCTCGCCCTGGAGCCGTGCGTCGCGGAAACCACCGTCGGGGGTGACGGGGGTGGAACGGAGGGGTGGTGCGGAGGCGGTTCCCGGGGGCACGTGCCTCGCGCTCCCTCACCTGGCATCACTCACCGCCGGTGACCAGGGGTAGGGGTAGCCGCGGAAGGTGACGGTCCGCATTCACTCCGTCACTCGTGCGACAGGAGAGAAGGAAAGTCATGTCGGTCGAGACCGGTACGGCGCCCGGCGCGGGCGCCGATGAGCGGGAGCAGCAGAGCCTCGGTACCGCGGCGGCACGGAATCTCACGACGACGACCAAGTCCGCACCGCAGATGCAGGAGATCAGCTCGCGGTGGCTGACCCGGACGCTGCCGTGGGTGGAGGTGCCCGGCGGCACGTACCGCGTCAACCGCCGGCTGTCCTACCGGGTGGGGGACGGCCGGGTGACCTTTGTGCAGACCGGCTCGCGGGTCGAGGTGATCCCCGCCGAGCTGGCGGAACTGCCGCTGCTGCGCGGCTTCGAGGACGGCACCGCGCTCCAGGCCCTGGCGGCGCGGTTCGAGCAGCGGGACTACGCGCCGGGACAGGTGATCGTGACGGCGGGACGGCCCGCCGACCACGTCCACCTGATCGCGCACGGCAAGGTGGAGCGGATCACCGAGGGCCCGTACGGTGACGAGGCGGTCGTCGGACTGCTGACGGACGGCGACCACTTCGGCGGCCGGGTGCTCGCCGGCCCGGACGGCGCCTGGGAGTTCACGGCGCGTGCCGCGACCTCGACCACCGTGCTGAAACTGCCGTACCGGGCGTACGCGGAGGTGGCGGCTCTACACGCCGGCCTGCGGGCGCACGTGGAGCCGGCGGGACTCGACGGGCACCGGGACACCAACGCCTTCGGCGAGGCCCAGGTCGCACTCAGCGCGGGCCATGTCGGCGAGCCGGACATCCCGCACACCTTCGTCGACTACGAGCCGGCGCCGCGCGAGTACGAACTGAGCGTCGCCCAGACCGTGCTGCGCGTCCACTCCCGGGTGGCCGACCTCTACACCCAGCCAGATCGCCGAGGGGATCGCGGTCGAGGGCATGGAGTCCC
>NZ_JBEYFC010001037.1:0-1223 GCF_040634175.1 Streptomyces sp. NPDC007162 | reverse complement strand
GGGAACGAGATCGCCAGCATTCTCAAGAAGGCTGGTGTCGTCAAATCCGTCGACGCCTTCATCTCTGCACAGAACGGAAAATTCAAGGGGAAGTCCGTTCAGGCCGGCAGTTACATCCTGAAAAAGGAGATGTCAGCCGAGAGTGCCTTCGAGTTGTTGCTCGACCCGAAGAGCCAGAACGGTCTCATGGTGGCCCCGGGGACGCGCAACGCATCCGTCTACGAGATGATCGACAAGAAGCTTGACCTCAAGATCGGCACGACGGCGGAGGTCGCCAAAAAGAATGCGGGCAGTCTCGGCCTGCCCGAATGGGCCGATAACGACCCGCTGATAAAGGATCCGCTGGAGGGCTTCCTCTATCCTGCCACCTATTCGGTCTCCAAGGGGACGAAGCCCGAAGCCGTGCTGAAGAAGATGGTCGGCCGGGCGACGGTCGAATATGACAAGCTGGACCTGGAAGAGACAGCCGCGGAGCACGATCTGGACGGCCCTTGGCAGGTGCTCACCGTCGCGAGCCTCGTCCAGGCGGAGGGCAAGACGCACGACGACTTCCGGAAGATGAGCGAAGTCATCTACAACCGTCTCAAGCCCACCAACACCGAGACGAATCAGCTGCTTCAGTTCGACTCGACGTTCAATTACCTCAAGAAGCAGAGCAAGATCAATATCAGCGTGTCCGAGATCCACAAGAACAAGGATCCGTACAACACCTACACGCAGCGGGGCCTCACGCCCGGACCCATCGGTAACCCGGGCACCGATGCCCTCGCCGCCGCGAAGAACCCGACTGCTGACGGCTGGATCTACTTCGTCGCCACCGACGGGCAGCACAAGACCGAGTTCGCCAAGAACTACGAAGAATTCTTGAAGCTCAAGGAAAAGTTCGATGCGCTCGAATGAGGCCCGTCGGGCCGCCGTCCTCGGCTCGCCCATCGCCCATTCCCTGTCCCCGGTCCTCCATCGGGCCGCCTACGCGGAGCTCGGCCTCGACCACTGGTCGTACGACCGCTTCGAGGTGGACGAGGCAGGACTCCCCGGCTTCGTCGAGGGTCTGGACTCCACCTGGGCCGGGCTGTCCCTGACGATGCCGCTCAAGCGGGCGATCATGCCGATGCTGGACGGGATCAGCGACACCGCCGCGCCCCGGGGGTCAACTCGTCAGCTGGTAGAGGCTCCTGCCGACCAGCCAGCAGCCCAGCAGCAGGCACAGCGTCACCAGCGCC
>NZ_JBEYFC010001036.1:0-1224 GCF_040634175.1 Streptomyces sp. NPDC007162 | reverse complement strand
GGGTGCGCCGAGCCACGCCTGGAGCACCTCCAGGGTGCGGTGGGTGACGTGGTGCACGTCAGTGCCCTTGGGTTCGTACAGCAGGACCGCCGACGGTCCGGTCACCCGCGTCACGTCCTCGACGGTCCGCACGGAGACCGTCTCCACGGGGGCGGCGGGAGCGACCCGCAGCTCCTCCCAGCCCACGAGGAACATCTGCTCCAGCGGCGTCCGTCCGCCGGCGGCGTCCAGCCTGCCCGTCGGCACCGGCCGCGACACCAGCGACTCGATCACCGCGACAGACGCGCCGTTCGGGTCGGCCAGCCGGATACCCACCCGGTCCTTCTCGAAAGGCGTGATCCGTACCCGCAGTGCCGACGCGCCGGAAGCGTGCAGCGACACCCCTCGGTAGGCGAAGGGCAACGCGGGGCCCGCGTCGGCGCCGGTGCGGTCGCGGAAGGCGGTGGCGTGCAGGGCCGCGTCGAGCAGCGCCGGATGCAGGCCGAACGCGGCGGCCTCGGCGGTCAGTTCCTCGGGCAGGGCGACCTCCGCGTAGATCTCGTCGCCCCGCGTCCACGCCGCGCGCAGGCCGCGGAAGGCGGGACCGTAGCCGTATCCGTCCGCCGCCAACTCCTCGTAGACGCCGCGCACCCGGTCCTCCGGGACCGGTACCGCCCCGACAGGCGGCCACCGCGTCAGGTCCTGTGCGTCCGGCTCGACGCCGCCGCCGACCGGGCCGCTCTCCGGGCTCAGCGTGCCGCTGACGTGCCGCACCCAGGCCGCCTCCTGGCGGCGCGAGTGCACCGACACCTGACGCCGCCCGGACCCGTCCGGCGCGTCCACGGTCACCCGCACCTGCACGCCCTCGTGCTCGGGGAGCGGCAGCGGCGCCTCCACCACCAGTTCCTCGACGGCACCGCAGCCGACCTCGTCCCCGGCACGCACCGCCAGTTCCACGAACGCCGCCCCCGGCAACAGCACCGTCCCCACCGCCGCATGGTCCGCCAGCCACGGATGCGTACGCAGCGACAGCCGCGAGGTGAACAGCAGACCGCCGGACCCGGGCAGCTCCGTCACAGCACCCAGCAGCGGGTGCTCGGCCTGCGCCAGTCCCAGCGCCGCGGCGTCAGCCGTGCCGCCGCCTCGGCCCAGCCAGTAGTGCTGGTGTTGGAAGGGGTAGGTGGGGAGGTGTGGGGCGGTGTGTGGGGGTGTGTTGGTGTTGTGGTTGAGGAGGGTGGGCCAGTT
>NZ_JBEYFC010001035.1:0-1227 GCF_040634175.1 Streptomyces sp. NPDC007162 | reverse complement strand
GCACCGCGGCCCGGTTCAGCAAGGCCAACGTCGACCTGGTGGTGCGCGAGCGCGAGACCCACGCGCAGTTCTTCCAGCCGGTCGAGCTGACCCGCGAGACCGTGCCCGTCGAGGGAGAGGCCGGCCGGGTGCGCCTGGTCGTCCGGGCCACGGCCACCGTGAACCCGGCCACCGCCGCCAGCGGCACCCCGCTGACGGCAGGCCTGTGGGACGCGTTCGTCCGGCTGACGATCGGCGGCTGGACCCGGGAGCACCGGCTGTTCCCGGTGTCCAGGGACCCGCTCCCCGGGATGCCGGTCCCGGGCGTGGTCGGCGGTCGGCGGGTGCTGCCGTACTGGACGGTCAAGAACAACTTCGCCCTCGACGTCGACATGGCGAGCAAGCGGCTCGGCTTCGGCGAGTTCAAGCCCGAGGACTTCACCGTGGCCGGGGACCGGCTGCGCGCGGTGCTGCCGTTCCACGTCGACGGTGACGTCAAGGCGGCGGTGCGGCTGACCGGCCCCAAGCCCGCCGCCGAGGTGCTGGAGGTGCCCGCCACGCTGTCGCCCGCGGAGGGCGGCGGCGCGGTGCTGGACGCCCCGCTGCCGGTCCGGTCGCTCCAGGAGGGCGGCTGGCGGCTGGCGCTGTCCCTGCTCGCGGACGTGGCCGAGCCGCGTTTCTTCACGCTGCCGCTGGTCGTCCGCAACTCGCCGGCGGGTCTGAAGGTGGTCAAGCCGGCCAAGAAGAAGTCCGCGGCGGCCACGGAAACCGAGGCCGCCCCGAAGCCCCGGCCGGGCGCTGTCCGCAAACTGGCCCGCAAGCTGCCGCTGCCGGTGCGCCGCGCGCTGGTCAGGGCACTCGGCAGGGGCAGGACGCCCGCACGACAGGAAGGCAAGTAAGAACCGTGCGACCGCTGAGCATCGAAGGCGCCTGGGTCCAGGAGCCGAAGGTCTTCCCCGACGACCGGGGCAGCTTCCACGAGTGGTTCAAGGCGGAGGACTTCCGCGAGGCACTCGGCTACGACCTCGACCTCGTGCAGGCCAACTGCTCGGTCTCCCGGCGGGGCGTCCTGCGCGGCGTCCACTTCGCCGACGTGCCGCCGAGCCAGTCCAAGTACGTCAAGTGCGTACGCGGAGCGGTGCTGGACGTCATCGTGGACATCCGGGTCGGCTCCCCCACCTTCCTGCGCCAGGAGCACGAGGGCGACGCGGGCATCGTCTACTGCCTCTCCCGCAAGTCCGTCGAATC
>NZ_JBEYFC010001034.1:0-1227 GCF_040634175.1 Streptomyces sp. NPDC007162 | reverse complement strand
GGGTCTGTGTAGCGAACGGTGGAACTCGGTCGGTTTTGTTCAGTGGCGTCCGGCGGTGAGCCGGCCGTCGAAGGTGATGTCGAAGGCTTGGAGTGCGGCCTTCCAGCGCATGGTCCAGCGTTTGCGTCCTGTGCCGGTCGGGTCCAGGCTCATGACGGCCAGGTAGACGCACTTGAGGGCGGCCTGGTCGGTGGGGAAGTGCCCCCGGGCCCGGACGGCCTTGCGGATCCGCGCGTTGATGCTCTCGATTGCGTTGGTGGTGCAGACGATCTTGCGGATCTCCACGTCGAACTGGAGGAAGGGCACGAACTCCGCCCAGGCCGCCTCCCAGAGCCGGATGATCGCCGGATACTTCCCGCCCCAGGCGTCGGTGAACTCCACGAACCGCTCCAGAGCGGCGTCCTCGGTCGGCGCGGTGTAGACGGGCCTGAGCGCCTTCGCGATCTTCTCCCAGTCCTGTCGGGCCGCGTAACGGAAGCTGTTCCGCAGCAGGTGAACGACACAGGTCTGGACGATCGTCGCAGGCCAGACGGTGTTCACGGCGTCCGGGAGACCGGTCAGGCCGTCACAGACCAGCATCAGGACATCGGCCGCGCCGCGGTTCTTGACCTCGGTCAGGACCTGGAGCCAGTACTTCGCACCTTCACCGCCGTCGCCGATCCACAGGCCCAGAATGTCCCGGTGCCCCTCGGCGGTGACCGCCACCGCCATGTAGACAGGCCGGTTGGCGACCTGCCCGTCCCTGACCTTCACGTTCACACAGTCGATGAACACGACCGGGTAGACGCTGTCCAGCGGACGGTTCTGCCATTCCGTCATGCCGGCCATCACGCTGTCGGTGATCGTGGAGATCGTGGACTTGGAGATCTCCGTGCCATACACCTCGGCGAGATGCGCGGAGATCTCCCCATGCGTCAGCCCCTTCGCCGACAGCGACAGAACCATCTCATCCACGCCGCCCAGACGCCGCTGCCGCTTCTTGACCAGCTGCGGCTCGAACGACCCGGCCCTATCCCGAGGCACCGAGATCTCGACCGGCCCCGACTCTGTGATCACCGTCTTGGAGCGGTGCCCGTTGCGGTAGTTCTCCCTGCCACCCTCGGCCCGCTCACCGGGCTCGTGCCCCAGATGATCCGTGAGCTCGCCCTCCAGAGCGGACTCCAGCACCCGTTTGGTCAGCTGCTGCAGGAGGCCACCCTCCCCGGTGAGCTTCACGCCACCGGCCTG
>NZ_JBEYFC010001033.1:0-1233 GCF_040634175.1 Streptomyces sp. NPDC007162 | reverse complement strand
GGTCGCCGGCGAGCTGACCGCCTCCGCGGCCCTGACCCTCACGGTCGAGTCCGACCGCCTGATCGCCTTCGGCGACGGCATCGAGACCGACGCCCTGGAGCTGACCTGGGGCCAGACGGTCCGCGTCGGCACCTGCGCCCGCCGCCTGAGACTGGTCGGCTGACCCCGCTCACAGCCGGGGGTCGACCGGCTCCGACTCCAGGGCCAGCACCCCGAACACCGCCTCGTGCACCCGCCACAGCGGCTCGCCGTCCGCGAGGCGGTCCAGGGCCTCCAGACCCAGGGCGTACTCGCGGACCGCCAGGGACCGCTTGTGGTTGAGGAACCGCTTGCGCAGCCGGGCGAGGTTCTCGCCGCGGGTGTACTCGGGGCCGTAGATGATCCTCAGGTACTCGCGGCCCCGGCACTTGATGCCGGGCTGGACCAGCCGGCCGTCCGGGTCCCGTACGACCGCCCCGACCGGCTTGACCACCATGCCCTCGCCGCCCCGGCCGGTCATCTCCAGCCACCAGTCCACGCCCGCCCGGACCGACTCCGGGTCGCCGGTGTCGACGTACAGACGGCGGGTTGTCTGCAACAGGCCGCTCGGGTCGTTCTCCACCAGACGGTCCAGAAGGGCGAGTTGCTCGTCGTGCGGGAGCGCGGCGAGGCTGCGGCCCTGGACCGCGAGGAGCTGGAAGGGGGCCAGGCGCACCCCGTCCAGCCCGTCGGTGGGCCAGCAGTAGCGGCGGTACGCGTCGGTGAACGCGCCTGCCGCCGCGGCGCGTTCACGCTGCCGGGCACGCAGACCGGTCACGTCGACGCCGCGCTCGACCGCACTGTGCAGGGCGGCCAGCGCGCTCGGGAACACCGCGCCGGAGGCGGCACCCACGGCCGCGTACTGGGTGCGCAGCAGACCGCCGGCCTTGAGCGACCAGGGCAGCAGCTCGGCGTCCAGCAGCAGCCAGTCGGTGCCGAGTTCGTCCCAGAGGCCGGCCGCGTCGACGGCGGCGCGGATCCGCCCGAGGACCTCCTCGGTCACCGCCTCGTCGTCGAAGAACGGGCGTCCGGTACGGGTGTAGAGGGAGCCGGTGGGGCCGGGGGCGACACCGAAGCGCCGGTGCGCGACCCCGGCGTCCCGGCACACCAGCACCACCGCCCGCGAGCCCATGTGCTTCTCCTCGCAGACCACCCGGGCGACGCCGTCCCGCGCGTACTGCGCGAACGCCTCCACCGGGTGCTCCAGGTCGCGTC
>NZ_JBEYFC010001032.1:0-1236 GCF_040634175.1 Streptomyces sp. NPDC007162 | reverse complement strand
GTGTCCGCGTCGAGGAGGGCCTGCCGGGCGCCGCGCGGGGCGTGCCCCGAGGTGAGCCTCACCGGGCTGCGGTGGGCGCTCCCGCTGAAGACGGCGATGTCTCGCACGATCCGCTCCTCGCATGACCGGGACGGGCTACGCCCTCATGCTACGGACCGTGGCGCTCTCACCACGGCACGGGTGAGCCGTCCCAGGAGAAGAACCCGCCGGTGGGACCGTCGTCGGGCAGCAGCGCCAGGCGTACGGCCCCACGGGCGCCCTCCTCCGCGTCACCGCCGCGGGCCGCGAGACCGGGGACCAGGTCGGTGGCCCGCGCTCCCGGGGCCAGGGCGTTGACCAGGATCCCGTCCGCGGCCAGTTCCTGCGCGTACAGCACGGTCAGCGCGTTCAGGGCGGCCTTGGACGAGCGGTAGGCGGCGGACCTGGGGCTGCCGTGGGCGAACTGCGGATTGGGGTGGGTACTCCAGGCGAGGGACGCCGTCCCGCTGGAGACGTTCACGACGCGCGGGTGGGCGGAGCGGCGCAGGGCGGGCAGGAAGGCGTTGGTGGCCGCGACGACGCCGAACACGTTGGTCTCGTAGGTCCGCCGGAAGTCCGCGACGCCGGTCTCGCCGGGCGGGCCGACCACCGGCTGGACGCCCGCGTTGTTGACCAGGACGTCGAGGTGTCCGACCCCGGCGGCGGCGCGCTCGACGCCGCCGGGGTCGGTGACGTCGAGGACGAGCAGCCGGGCGCCGGCGCCGAGCTCTGCGACGGCCCGCTCGCCGCGCCCGGCGTCCCGGGATCCGACGAGGACGTCGAAGCCCTCGGCGACGAGGAGCCGGGCCACATGGAAGCCGATGCCCTTGTTGGCACCGGTGACGAGTGCTGTGCGATCGTTCATGACAGCCACGGTTCCCCGGCCGTGTCCGCCGTGCCAGGGACCACTTGTACCAGGCTGACCCGGGAGGCTGCGGTATGGCGAGGGAGGAACTGGCCCGCTTCCTGCGGGAGCGCCGGGCGGGGCTGCGCCCGCAGACGGTGGGGCTGCCGCCGGGGACCGCACTGCGCCGTACGCCCGGGCTGCGGCGCGAGGAGGTCGCCGCTCTCGCCCACATGTCGGTCGACTACTACACCCGTCTCGAACAGGCCCGCGGCCCCCGCCCCTCCCCGCGCGTCCTGGACGCGCTGGCCGGAGCCCTGCGGCTGGCCCCCGCCGAACGCAGCCACCTCTTCCGGCTGGCCGGGGCGGCCGCG
>NZ_JBEYFC010001031.1:0-1253 GCF_040634175.1 Streptomyces sp. NPDC007162 | reverse complement strand
ACTCAGGCACGGCGGGACGCTCGGGCCTGGTGCCAGCATCACCGAGTGCCGGAGGACCTCACTGACTGCGTGCTTCTCATCGTCTCTGAGATGTGCGCGAACGCCATCCTGTACGGCGGCTCGGACACCATCGGGGTACGGGCGTGGCTACCGTCCTTCGACGTACTTCGTATTGAGGTCGCCGACTACACCCCATCCCAGCCTCCCGCGGTGCAGCACCCGTCCGCCGACAGTGAGAACGGCCGCGGCCTGTTCCTCGTCGACGCTGTGACGAAGGAGGCGGGCGGCGGCTGGGGATTCAGCGCAGACGGCACCCGCGCCTGGTGCACGCTCCCCTTGTCCACGGCAGCAGCTTGTTCGGGCCCTGCCGCTCCGGAACCGGAGCGCTGCTTCTCGCCCTGAACTCCTCACCCCAAAAGACCCGGTAAGTCGCTACGCCCACCCCTAACCCTCAAGGCCTCCCCCATGCCTGATTCCTTAGCGTCCGGTGCCGCATACGCGCGCTTCGCCCCCAACGGCGCCCCCGATGACATGCGCCTGATTGTCAGCCCGGTCGGTGCTGACACCGAGCTGCGGAACGCTCTCCAAGATCTGCGGCTGGGGCGCTACCACGCAGCCCGTGAGCTGCTCGAAATGACGGGCCGTGAGTGGGGGCTGCGGACGAGTCGCAGCAACCTTGCTTGTGTCCGAGGGGGGACTTGAACTCTCCACTCGGGCACCAGCCCATTATTGATCTGACCTGCGAAAACACGCCTCACTAGCCGCTTTGGAGGCCGTGGAGGTTGGTCATGCTCACCTGCTGTTTCTGCCCGTTCCTGGCCGCTGTTGGTCAGGCGTTGGTCACGTGTCCAACCCGTTCACGGACGATCCTCACTCAGTCCAACGATGCCAATGCACCAGCTATCAGGGAACGCGCCGCAGCTCCCCGTGCGGCCCCTTGCGCAAGCCGCTCGAAGGCTCGGGCGTACAGTTCGACCTGGCTGGGCTGTGTGAGGGTGGAAGCAGCATCCAGCGTGTCCGCGTGCACCCTGGTGTCGTCGAAGATCGTGAAGGTCGGCATGGGCCACACAGTCCGTTGCTCGGAGAACGGCACGATGCCTACGGCGACGTTTTGAAGATCCATGACGCCGAGCAGGTGGCCAAGTTGTGCCGCCATGGTCTCGGCGCTGCACAGCCGGTACCGCAACACCGCCGCCATGGGATTCGGCCATGCGGGAGTGGTACGCAGCCTGCTGGGCGCCGGACTCGAACTC
>NZ_JBEYFC010001030.1:0-1255 GCF_040634175.1 Streptomyces sp. NPDC007162 | reverse complement strand
TCCCGGACTAGTCTCTCGTCCTGCCCGGTAGGCGAGAGCCGCACGACCACGGGCTCTCAGGGGGAAATGTGTTGTTCGTGCACGGCGGACCCGCTACGGCCGTGGTCCGGGGCCCCGACGGCGAGTCCGTCGTCCTGCTGTCCGGGGAACTGCCCGAGGTGCTCACCGATACGTCGGTGAGCGAACTCCTGGATCTGGCGGCGGCCATCCTCGACACCGGCGAACTCGCCCTCTTCGAGGAGTGCCTGCGCGCCCTGCGCCGCAACGGGATGCGCGCGGGCCGCCGCATCGAGGTCGACGGGGCGGTCCTGACCGTGTACGAGGGGTGAGCCGGCGCCGCCCGCAAGCGGCGGGAAGTGCCCGGAACCGGACTTGAACCGGTACGCCCGCGAGGGGCAGCGAGGTTTAAGCTCGCCGTGTCTGCATTCCACCATCCGGGCAGGCCATGGGCTCCGCGTACGAGGCTCCGACCCTATCGGGAGGCGTCCCCCGAACAGCGGACGGGCGACCCGATGTTGTCTTATTTTATTGACGTCTGAGGGTGCATCAGCCGCCGGAACGAGCCATCCGCACTTGCCAATAGCGTTACGCGCGGTGGGTGCGCACGTACGCGGAATGACGGAATTTCACCGTCCGAACAAGGGGGCTCCACCTGTTCTCGACGCATCGGAGTGATCGAAGCCGGATGGTGCTCTCGGGGTCGGCCGTCATCCCCAGGTATGAGATCGCGCCCTCCGGTCCGACCTCGGTCGCCCCCCGGAACCGGAACAGCGGCTGACTACACGCGCCGACAGGGCGGAGACGATGGTGCGGTCCCCATGACCGAACGCCGTCGTCCCGAGGAGCACCCTTCCGTGTCCACCACGCCTATCGCCGACCGGCGGACCACCTCCGTGGCCGCACGCGCCACGGACCTCTCGAAGATCTACGGCCAGGGCGAGACCCAGGTGGTCGCCCTGGACCGGGTCACCGTCGAGTTCCGGCAGGCCGAGTTCACCGCGATCATGGGACCGTCCGGTTCCGGCAAGTCCACACTGATGCACTGCGTGGCCGGCCTCGACACCTTCTCCTCGGGTTCGGTGCGGATCGGCGACACCGAACTGGGCTCCCTGAAGGACAAGCAGCTGACCAGGTTGCGCCGGGACAAGATCGGGTTCATCTTCCAGGCCTTCAACCTGCTGCCGACCCTGACCGCCCTGGAGAACATCACCCTCCCGATGGACATAGCGGGCCGCAAGCCCGACAAGGAGTGGCT
>NZ_JBEYFC010001029.1:0-1258 GCF_040634175.1 Streptomyces sp. NPDC007162 | reverse complement strand
GCCTCCGCACACTCACGCATCGACAAAGCGAAGACAGGCGAAGACCCGATCAGCTCCTGCGCCATCCCCACCCACTGCGCACCCTGACCCGGGAAGACGAAGACCACCTTGTCGCCGGGCCGCACCATCCGCGGGACGACCTCGCCGGCGGCCACGGCGCGCAGGCCGGCCAGCAGCTCGTCCCGGTCCGCGCCGACTGCCGCGGTCCGATGGGTCAAGGCGGCTCGCGCGCTGATCAGCGACCAGGCCACGTCCACCGGACGCAGTTCGGGAACCGATTCCACGTGTTCCAGAAGACGCGCCGCCTGTGCCCGCACCGCCTCGTCCGACGCGCCCGAGATGATCCACGGCACCACGCCGCCGCCGGCCTCCGGCTCGGCGGCCACAGATTTGGCAGCCACGGATTCGCCGGCGATGGATTCGGCGACTGCAGGGTCGGTAGCTGCGGGCTCGGTTGCCTCGGGGGCTTCGAGGATGACATGCGCGTTGGTACCGCTGACACCGAACGAGGACACCCCGGCACGGCGCGGACGACCCGTCTCCGGCCACGGCACCGCATCGGTCAGCAGCCGCACATCACCCTGCGACCAGTCCACCTGAGTCGACGGCTCATCGACATGCAGAGTCCTGGGCAGGACCCCATGACGCAGCGCCATGACCATCTTGATGACCCCGGCCACACCCGCCGCGGCCTGAGTGTGACCGATGTTGGACTTCAACGACCCCAGCCACAACGGCCGGTCGCCGGGACGGTCCTGGCCATACGTGGCCAGCAACGCCTGCGCCTCGATCGGATCACCGAGGCGGGTGCCCGTACCGTGGGCCTCCACCGCATCCACGTCAGCCGACGACAGACCGGCAGCAGCCAGCGCCTGACGGATCAAGCGCTGCTGGGACGGACCGTTCGGAGCCGTCAGACCGTTCGACGCACCGTCCTGATTCACCGCACTCGACCGGAACACGGCAAGAACCTCGTGACCGTTACGGCGAGCGTCGGACAGCCGCTCCAACACCACCACGCCGACGCCCTCGGACCAGCCCGTCCCGTCAGCGCTGTCGGCGAACGACCGGCACCGGCCATCCGGGGACAGACCACCCTGAGCAGTGAAGCCCACGAAGGCATCCGCAGTGGCCATGACGGTCACGCCGCCGGCCAGCGCCAGCGAGCACTCCCCCGCCCGCAACGCCTGCGCAGCCAGATGCATCGCCACCAGCGACGACGAACACGCCGTGTCCACACTGACCGCGGGACCCTCCA
>NZ_JBEYFC010001028.1:0-1261 GCF_040634175.1 Streptomyces sp. NPDC007162 | reverse complement strand
GGCCGCTGTCCTTGGCCGCCGCCGAGATGTGCTTCACCGCGAGCTTCTGCACCGCCTGTTCGCTGTTGGGGTTGTCCGAGAACAGGTCGCCGAGCCGGTCCAGCAGCCCGCGCTGCTTGGAGACGGCATAGGAGTGGTCGGCGTCCAGGGCTGCGCTGCCGAGCTGCGCGTGCGGCAGCCGGATGGTGGCCTCGGTGCGGTCGCCGTTGACCGTCACGTCCTTCTGGCCGATCTTCCCGAGGTCGACGTAGGCGTCGACGGTGCCCGCGCCGACGTACAGGGTGCGGGTGCCGCGGATCGCGCTGGGCAGGTACTTCGCGTCCTTCTCCAGGTCCACGACGACCTGGAAGTTCCCGGAGGCGGCGTCGTAACGGCTCATGTCCTGGATGGACTTGAGGAGTGCGGGACCCGTGTTGTCGCGGGTCTCCGTGCCGAACAGGTCCTTGATGCCCGGCAGTACCGCCAGTTTGATCCCGGCGAACAGCACCACGAGCACCAGCACGAACGCGGTGAGCACTTTCGCCCAGCCGGGCATGCGCCGAGGCCTGGCGCCGACGGGAGTCTCCTTCGTGGAGCTCGCCTTGCTCTCCTTGGTGGAACTCGCCATGTGACGGTCCTCCTTTCCAAGGACACGCTTGCCCGCCAAATGCGGTGCCAGACCGTGTTGTCGGCTGTTTGGGACAGCTGACGCCGTACTGGTACACGCGTGATCGTGAAGTGACCGGCGGGGTCTCACCGCACCCCGGCGCGCGCCGCCAGTTCGGCGATCCGGCGGGCGGCGGCGGAACCCGGATCCGCCGTGACGAGGACGACCTCCTGGTCGTCCTCGGGTACCAGCAGGACGTCGCAGTTCAGGCGGAGCAGCCCGAGCTCCGGATGGTCCAGGGTCTTGGTGCGGTGGCCCGGCGCGTGCACCGGATGCGTCGCCCAGATCTCCCGGAACTCCTCGCTCCCTGCCCGCAGCTCATCCAGCAGACCGGCGAGTCGGGGGTCGCCGGGGTAGCGCTCGGCGGCCCGCCGCAGCCGGGCCACCACCACGTGGCCGAACTCCTGCGCGGTGGACGTCGCGGGCATCCGCCCCTGGCCGAGGAAACGGCGCCGTGCGAGGTTGGTCGTGCCGTGCCCCAGGTCCCCGCCGAGCAGCAACTGGGCGAGGGGGTTCCAGGCCACCAGCCCGTAGGCCGCGTCGGTGACGATCGCCGCGGTGCCGGGCAGCCGCTCCAGCAGCAGGCCGACGTGCGGGCGCACCCGCCGTGCCGCC
>NZ_JBEYFC010001027.1:0-1261 GCF_040634175.1 Streptomyces sp. NPDC007162 | reverse complement strand
GAGCCAGCCTCTGAGCTCACCGTAGACGAGGTCCGCAGGTACTCCCGCCACCTGATCATCCCGGACGTCGGGATGGACGGGCAGAAGCGGCTGAAGAACGCCAAGGTGCTCTGTGTCGGCGCCGGCGGCCTGGGCTCGCCGGCGCTGATGTACCTGGCCGCCGCGGGCGTCGGCACCCTCGGCATCGTGGAGTTCGACGAGGTCGACGAGTCGAACCTGCAGCGTCAGATCATCCACAGCCAGGCCGACATCGGTCGTTCCAAGGCCGAGTCCGCCCGTGACTCCGTCCTCGGCATCAACCCGTACGTGAACGTGATCCTTCACGAAGAGCGGCTCGAGGCCGAGAACGTGATGGAGATCTTCAGCCAGTACGACCTGATCGTCGACGGCACGGACAACTTCGCGACCCGCTACCTGGTCAACGACGCCTGCGTGCTGCTGAACAAGCCGTACGTGTGGGGCTCGATCTACCGCTTCGACGGCCAGGCCTCGGTCTTCTGGTCCGAGTACGGCCCCTGCTACCGCTGCCTCTACCCGGAGCCCCCGCCGCCGGGCATGGTCCCCTCCTGCGCCGAGGGCGGCGTCCTGGGCGTGCTGTGCGCGTCCATCGGCTCCATCCAGGTCACCGAGGCCATCAAGGTCCTCACCGGCACCGGTGAGCCCCTCGTCGGCCGTCTGATGATCTACGACGCCCTGGAGATGCAGTACCGCCAGGTCAAGGTCCGCAAGGACCCGGACTGCGCGGTCTGCGGCGAGAACCCGACCGTCACCGAGCTCATCGACTACGAGGCCTTCTGCGGTGTCGTCTCCGAGGAGGCCCAGCAGGCGGCCGCCGGCTCGACGATCACTCCCAAGCAGCTCAAGGAGTGGATCGACGAGGGCGAGAACATCGAGATCATCGACGTCCGCGAGCCGAACGAGTACGAGATCGTCTCCATCCCGGGCGCCAAGCTGATCCCGAAGAACGAGTTCCTCATGGGCACCGCCCTGGAGAGCCTGCCGCAGGACAAGAAGATCGTCCTGCACTGCAAGACGGGCGTCCGCAGTGCGGAGGTCCTCGCGGTCCTGAAGTCCGCGGGCTTCTCCGACGCCGTCCACGTGGGCGGCGGCGTGATCGGCTGGGTCAACCAGATCGAGCCGGCGAAGCCCGTCTACTGAGCACAGACTCCGCGATGGGCGGGGGCTTCGGGCTCTCGGCCTCGCCGTTCATCGGGGCGTACGGCATCAGCAAGGCCGCGATGATCAACCTGACCCAGCAGCT
>NZ_JBEYFC010001026.1:0-1269 GCF_040634175.1 Streptomyces sp. NPDC007162 | reverse complement strand
GTTCGATGTACGCCTGGGAGTTCTCCAAGGCCCAGTACACGGCCGAGCGGAACGGCTGGACCAAGTTCGTCTCCATGCAGGACCACTACAACCTCCTCTACCGCGAGGAGGAGCGGGAGATGCTGCCGCTCTGCGCCGACCAGGGCGTGGGCGTGCTGCCGTGGAGTCCGCTGGCCCGCGGCCGCCTCACCCGGGACTGGGGCACGGTCACCGGGCGCAGCTCCACCGACAACTTCGGCAGCACCCTCTACCAGGAGGGCGACCGCGCGATCGTCGAGGCGGTCACCCGCATCGCCGACGACCGCGGCGTCTCCCGCGCCCAGGTGGCCCTGTCCTGGCTCCTGCACCAGGACACGGTGACGGCCCCGATCATCGGCGCGTCGAAGCCGAACCACATCGAGGACGCGGTGGCGGCGGTCGAACTCCGCCTCAGCGACAAGGAACTGGCGGAACTGGAGCGACCCTACGGACCCCACCCGATCGCCGGCCACTGAAGGGCCGCCCCCGCGTCACAACCGGGACGTACCACAGGGGCCCGCCCCCTCGCTCTCCAGCAGGGAAACCCGCTCGCCGCTCATGGTCAACGTCCGGTAGTACCCCCCGATCCGCTCAGCCGACCGTCCCACGTAGTGCCCGATGAACGACCGCCGGAACCGCTCGCTGGAGCGGTTCGGCTGTGAGCCGTGCACCAGGCTCCCGTTGAAGAACAGGACGTCCCCCGGCGCCATGTCGACGGGCACCGCCGCGAGCCCCTCCGGCGGTGCCACGTACTCCCGCGCGAACGACAGCCCCGCGTCCGACTCCTCAGGGCAGAACAGGTCCATCCGGTGCGTCCCCGGCACCACTTCCAGCCCGCCGTTCTCCCGGTCGATCGCCTCGCAGGCGACCCAGGCGGCGACGCAGGTCCCCGGCTCCACCCGCAGATAGAAGTTGTCCTGGTGCAGGGCCTGCCCCCGGGCGCCCGGCGGCTTGAAGTAGAACATGCTCTGCGCGGCCAGCACCTCCTCCCCGAACAGCCCCTCCAGGACCACCCGCAGCCGTGCGTCCAGCAGGAACCGCCGGGCGAGCGGGCTGATCTCGTGCGGCTGCAGCACCCGCGGATACCGGTGCAGCGGATCCGCCGTCGGGCCCGGCTCGAAGTGCCCCGGCACGGGCCGCCCGGACGCGTGCAGCAGGCAGGTCCTCGGCACGGAAGGCGGCGGCGAGCTCGGCGGCGCGGGCCCCCACGTCGGCCCCGGAGCGCGGCTGGGTGGGCATGCCCACGATGCC
>NZ_JBEYFC010001025.1:0-1271 GCF_040634175.1 Streptomyces sp. NPDC007162 | reverse complement strand
GACACGTCCACCCAGTCCACCAAGGCGCTGGTGGTCGACGTGTCCACCGGGCAGGTCGTGGCGAGCGGCCAGGCATCGCACACCGTGTCCTCGGGCGCGGGCCGGGAGAGCGATCCGCGTCAGTGGTGGGACGCGCTGTGCGAGGCGCTGCGCCAGTGCGGGGAGGCGGCGCACGAGGCGGCGGCCGTGTCGATCGGCGGGCAGCAGCACGGCCTGGTCACACTGGACGGGCGCGGCGAACCGGTGCGGCCCGCACTGCTGTGGAACGACGTCCGTTCGGCGCCCCAGGCGCAGCGGCTGATCGAGGAGCTGGGCGGTCCGAAGGCCTGGGCGGAGCGCACCGGCAGCGTGCCGGGCGCGTCGTTCACGGTCACCAAGTGGGCCTGGCTGGCCGAGCACGAGCCGGAGGCTATCCGTGCGACCAGGTCCGTACGGCTCCCCCACGACTACCTCACCGAGCGGCTGACCGGGCAGGGCACGACCGACCGGGGTGACGCCTCGGGCACCGGCTGGTGGGCGTCGGCGACCGAGGCGTACGACGAGGAGACCCTCGCCCACGTCGGCCTGGATCCGGCGTTCCTGCCCCGGGTGGTGCGGCCCGGCGAGGTCGCCGGCACCGTTCGCGACAGCCACGACCTGCCGTTCTCCAAGGGCACCCTGGTCGCTCCCGGGACCGGCGACAACGCGGCGGCGGCGATGGGGCTCGGGCTGCGCCCCGGCACTCCGGTGCTGAGCCTCGGCACCTCCGGCACGGTGTACGCCGTCTCCCGGCACCGCCCCGCCGACCCGACCGGCACGGTGGCGGGCTTCGCCGACGCGCACGGCGACTGGCTGCCGCTCGCCTGCACGCTGAACTGCACCCTCGCGGTCGACCGGGTCGCGGCCCTCCTCGGGCTGGACCGGGAGGCCGTCGAGCCGGGTACTTCGGTCACCCTGCTGCCCTACCTGGACGGCGAGCGCACCCCGAACCTGCCGAACGCCTCCGGACTGCTGCACGGCCTGCGCCACGACACCACCGGCGGTCAGCTCCTCCAGGCCGCCTACGACGGGGCCGTGCACGCCCTGCTGGGTGCCCTGGACCTGGTGCTGGACGCGGACGCGGACCGGACCGCCCCGCTGCTGCTGATCGGCGGCGGCGCCCGCGGCCGCGCCTGGCAGGGTCCCAGGCGGGCCGGGTCCTCGACAACGGAGATTCCACCCAGCAGATCCACCAGCACCTGGACATCGGGCAGGGCGAGGTCGACTGGGACGCGTTCTTCGGCACCCTGCGG
>NZ_JBEYFC010001024.1:0-1271 GCF_040634175.1 Streptomyces sp. NPDC007162 | reverse complement strand
AACGCTGAACCCGGCCGGGGTGGCGGTCACGCGGTTCCCGGAGACACCAGTACCAGAGACCACCGAGGCGCCGGCCGAGCCGGTGCCGTGAACCTTGGCGGCGGGCGCACCGGACGGCTTGCCGTGAGCCGTGGCGGTGGGCTGGGGGGTGGCGGTCGCAGCGCTGGCCACTCCCCCCGCCGTCGCGATGGCTGTGGCGGTGGCCGCGATGAGCATGATCGGGCGGATACGCATGAATCAGTGTCCTTTCCTGCGGGCGTCCGGTTGATGCCCGCACCCCTGTACGCCCCTCGGTGCCCGTGCGGTCGCACCCCGGACACGTGGTCCATGTCACAGAACGTGGGCGCGACCTGGGGACGGCGCTCGTGCGTACAGGCTTGAGCGGCGCGAGGCTCCGCCCGGGGGCACGGCTCCACCGCCGTGGTCGAGGAGTGCTTCCCGGCGAACCGCCTGTGATGGGAGCCGATCGACAGCACCAGGAGAGAAGCCGTTGATGACGCCACAGGAGTTCGACGCGTTCTACGCAGCGTCCTTCTCCCGCCTGACCGGGCAGCTCTACGCGATGACCAGCGACTGGTCCGAAGCACAGGACGTGGTCCAGGAGGCCTTCATCCGCGCGTGGGACCGAAGGCGCACGTTCGACCCCGACGATGCCCCGGAAGCCTGGATCCGGACCACCGCCCGGCGGCTGGCCATCTCACGTTGGCGACGTCTGGCCCGGGGTCTGCATCTGGCCGGACGCCACCACCATGAACCCCGCACCGTCGAGCCGCCCACTGAGGAGTACTTGATGCTGGTCATCGCGCTCCGCGACCTGCCCGAGGCGCAGCGCAGCGCCATGGTCCTGCACCACATGTGCGACCTTTCCATCGAGCAGGTCGCGGCCGAGACCGGCGCCAGCGTCAGTGCCGTCAAGAGCCGCCTCGCCCGCGGGCGGACCGCGCTGGCGGCCCGGCTCGGCGACCAGCCCCCGACCAGCGAGGAAGGACGACTCCATGTCTGACCCCCTCCACGACACCCTGGGCGACCGGCTGCGGCTGCTCGGCACGCAGATGCTGGCACCGACCCTGCCCGCCGCGGAGATCCGCCGACGCGCCGACCGGCGCCGCCACCGCCGGCACGCCCTGGGCGCGACCGCGGCCTGCACCGCGGCAGCCCTGTGCCTGGCTCTCCCGTCCGTGCTGCACTCACCCGGCCCACGGCACGGAGCAGCCCCCACGGACACCTCCTCCGTGTCAGCTTCCCCCCGCCCCCCGGCCGGGTTCAGCGTC
>NZ_JBEYFC010001023.1:0-1273 GCF_040634175.1 Streptomyces sp. NPDC007162 | reverse complement strand
GTACGACCGGGCCGCGTCGTAGGACCCTACGATCCCGTCGGCGCGGCCGGTCGTACGAACCTCAGTGTGCTCCGGTGCCGGTGAGGGACCGCACCTCCAGCTCCGCGTACTTCGCGGTGTCCGGGGCCTCCTTGGACAGCAGGGTGCCCACCACGCCGAGCAGGAATCCGACCGGGATCGAGATGATGCCCGGGTTCTCCAGCGGGAACCAGTGGAAGTCGACGTGCGGGAACATCGAGCTCTCCTTGCCGGACACCACCGGCGAGAACAGCACCAGACCGACCGCGGTGACCAGGCCGCCGTAGATCGACCAGACGGCCCCCGCGGTGGTGAACCTCTTCCAGAAGAGGCTGTAGAGGATGGTCGGCAGGTTGGCGGAGGCGGCGACCGCGAAGGCGAGGGCGACCAGGCCGGCGACGTTCAGGTCGCGGGCGAGGGCGCCGAGGACGATCGAGACCGCGCCGATGCCGACGGTGGCCCAGCGGGCCGCGCCCAGTTCCTGCTTCTCGGTGGCCTGCCCCTTCTTGATGACGTTGGCGTAGATGTCGTGGGCGAAGGAGGAGGACGAGGCCAGGGTCAGACCCGCGACCACCGCGAGGATCGTCGCGAAGGCCACCGCCGAGATGGTGGCCAGCAGGATGGCGCCCCAGTTGGAGTCGACGCCGCCCAGGTGCAGGGCGAGCAGGGGGGCCGCGGTGTTGCCGGCCTTGTTGGAGGCGATGATCTCGTCCGGTTTGATCAGCGCGGCCGCGCCGAAGCCGAGGGCGAGGGTCATCAGGTAGAAGGCGCCGATCAGGCCGATCGCCCAGATGACGGACTTACGGGCGGCCTTCGCGGTGGGCACGGTGTAGAAGCGGATCAGGATGTGCGGCAGGCCCGCGGTGCCGAGGACCAGCGCGATGCCGAGGGAGAGGAAGTCCAGTTTGCTGGTGCCGGTGGCGCCGTACTTCAGGCCGGGCTCCAGGAAGGCGGAACCCTTGCCGCTGTTGTCGGCGGCCTTGCCGAGCAGGTCGGAGACGTTGAAGTGGAACTTGGCCAGCACCATGAAGGTCAGCAGCAGGGCGCCCGCGATGAGCAGGACGGCCTTGACCATCTGGACCCAGGTGGTGCCCTTCATGCCGCCGATGGTGACGTAGACGATCATCAGGACGCCGACCAGGGCGACGATGCCGATCTTTCCGGCGTTCCACGAGGTGTTCGGTGAGCTGGCGGCGGGCTGGGGGATCCCGCTCGACGCCGCCTGAGCCCCCATCCCACGTCGACGGCCGGATTC
>NZ_JBEYFC010001022.1:0-1275 GCF_040634175.1 Streptomyces sp. NPDC007162 | reverse complement strand
GGAAGGAGGTAGGGGTGGCGCGGGCGAGGAACCGCGTCGTCTTCGCAGAGACCGGAGTTCGTTCGCTTCCGCACGGTCCCGGATTTCCGGATCGTCGGTGAGGCGGGTGCGCGGCTGTACACCGCCCCGCCCTTAGCTGCGCAACCCGGTCGGAGGCGCGTACGGCCGGGGCCCGGACCTGTGTGGTCCGGGCCTCGGTCGGGTTGATGGTCGGGGTTGTGGTCGGGTCAGTGCTGGAGGCCGACCAGGGCCGGGCGTGTGCGCTGGCCGGTGGTGGTGGTCAGGGAGATGACAGCGTGTCCGGCGGGCAGGGTGTGGGCGAGGGCGAGGGCGGAGGCGGACCAGCGGTCGCGTTCCACCCGCCGCACGGTCACGGCCCGGGCGGTCGGGACGGTGCCGGTGATGGCCCGGGCGGACCAGGTGCAGGGCCCGCCCGCCGGGGGCTCGGCGATGATCTGCCGGTCGGTGACGAAGTGCTACTTCGCCTCGGACACCTCGGCGGGGCCTCGGTCCACTACCGCGGTGACTGCTGGGCACCGGCCAAGAACGGCCGGTGTCGGCCGGTGACGCGTGAGCAGGCGCTGGACGCGCTGCGCCATGACGTTCCGGCATGCCCCCACTGCGAGCCGGCCGTGAAGCTCGGGTTCCTGGAACGACCCGCCACGGGTCCGCAGGCTGAGGTCTCGTTCGCCGGTGTAGCCACTGATCATTTGCGGGCGGCGACGATGCCGGGGTGTGGGGGAGAACTCAGGCTGAGTGTAGGGCCTCGCCGCTCGCGACATGTCGATTTTGCGTGGCCTGGGCGTTCTTAGCTGTCTCATGGCCTTGTCACCCATGATCAGTCTCAAATCCGTGGCATTTCCAGGTGCTACCGGCGAGGGCCTTGGTCAGGCAGGTCGGCGAAGCGTAGGGCGGCTCGGCGGCAGTTGGGTCAGGCGAGGCGTCCGCCGCCGTCGACGTGCAGTACGGTGCCGGTGACGTATTCGCCGGCAGCCTGCTCCGCCCCGACCCGCCCGTACGCCGCACCCTGACTGCCTACACACGTTCCGGTCCGGACCCACTGACCACAGCGTTCCTGGACACGCTTGCTGAGCATGCGCGCGTGATGCCTCTCCACGTCCACGACCAGCTGGCCCCTTGCTTGCCGAATGGATGACGGCTGGCAGAGGAAGCTCGCCGACCTGTGCCAGCAAGCTTTCCGTCCGAGGAACATCACGTCGAACAGGACCAGGTGCGCCGGGTTCAGCTCTGCGGCCCGCTCGCCCCAGGGCCGAG
>NZ_JBEYFC010001021.1:0-1287 GCF_040634175.1 Streptomyces sp. NPDC007162 | reverse complement strand
GCACCTCTGGGCGAACGGCGTCGCCGTGGACTGGGCGCCGGTGTTCGAGGGCCTGGACGCGCAGCGGGTCAAGCTGCCGACCTACGCCTTCCAGCGGCAACGCTACTGGCCCGGCGTCGAGCGCGTGTCGCCCACGCCGAAGCTTGCCCGCCGGCTTCAGGTGGAGAGCGGGCGATCCCTGCGTGACGTTGTCCGGGAGTCCGCGGCCGTTGTCCTGGGCCACCACCCTGACACCGCGCTCGACACCCACCGCACGTTCCGAGAGCTCGGTTTCGACTCCTTGACAGGGGTCGAGCTGAGGAACCTGTTGCAGAGCCGAACCGGCATCGAGCTGGCCGGCAGCGCGGTGTTCGACTACCCGACGGTCACCCGGCTCGCGGAGCATCTCGCCGGCCGGGCCGAGCCGGCCACGCCGCAGGCCGCGGCCGACGTCACCGGCGATCCGATCGTCCTGGTCGGCATGGCCTGCCGCTTCCCCGGCGGCGTGTCCGACCCGGACGGGCTGTGGCGCCTGGTCGCCGAGGAAGCCGACGCGACGGGGCCCTTCCCCACCGATCGTGGCTGGGACCTGGACCGGTTGCAGGAAGTCTCCGCCACGAGCCGCGGCGGTTTTATAGCCGACGTCGACGGCTTCGACGCGGCGTTCTTCCGCATCTCGCCGCGCGAGGCGCTGGCCACTGATCCGCAGCAGCGGTTGCTGCTGGAAGTGTCGTGGGAGGCGCTGGAACAGGCGGGAATCGATCCCGGAACGCTGGCGGGCACCCCGACGGGCGTCTTCGCCGGCGCCTACGGATCCGGCTACGGCGACCTCGTCTCCCGTGAGCAACTACAGGGACACCTGCTGACCGGCGGCGCCGGCAGCGTCATCTCCGGCCGGGTGGCGTACGCCCTGGGGCTGGAAGGTCCCGCGGTCAGCGTGGACACGGCGTGTTCGTCGTCGCTGGTGGCCATGCACCTCGCCGCGCAGGCTCTCCGCACGGGGGAGTGCAACCTCGCGCTGGCCGGCGGCGTCACCGTGATGGCAACGCCCGAGATGTTCCTGGAGTTCACGGCACAGAACGGGCTCGCGGAAGACGGCCGGTGCCGGTCGTTCGCCGACAGTGCTGACGGGACGGGTTGGTCCGAGGGCGTCGGTGTGGTGGTGTTGGAGCGGCTGTCCGACGCTCGCCGTAACGGTCACGAGGTGCTTGCCGTGATGCGGTCGAGTGCGGTGAATCAGGATGGTGCGTCGAATGGTCTGACGGCTCCGAACGGTCCGTCTCAGCAGCGGGTGATTCGTCAGGCGCT
>NZ_JBEYFC010001020.1:0-1289 GCF_040634175.1 Streptomyces sp. NPDC007162 | reverse complement strand
CAGCGGACCCAGCCGGGGGCCGCGGAGTTGCGGCTGGTGGCGGAGGAACCGGTGGCCGGCGTGATCATCGAAGTCAGCCCGCACCCGGTCCTGCTGCCTGTCATCCAGGACACCGTCCCGGTGGTCGGCACGCTTCGGCGCGGCGAGGGCGGCCTGCAGAGGCTGGTGACATCGGTCGCGCAGGCACACGCGCACGGCGTCAGCGTGCACTGGACGACCCTGTTCGCCGGCCACGGCGCGAGGCGGGTTCCCCTGCCCACGTACGCGTTCCAGCGCGGCCGCTTCTGGCCCGAGTCGGCCGGCGGCCCCGCCGACTTCGCCGCCGCGGGCATGAGCTCGGCGGAGCACCCGTTGCTCGGGGCCATGGTGCCGCTGCCGCACAGCGACGGGGTGCTGTTCACCAGCCGCCTGTCGCTCCGCACCCACCCGTGGCTCGCCGATCACGCCGTACGGGGAACCGTGATCTTCCCCGGCACGGGCTATGTCGAGCTGGCCGTCCGCGCCGGCGACAGCGTCGGCTGCGCCAAGCTGGACGAACTCGTGCTGGAGGCCCCGCTGGTGCTGCCGGCCCAGGGCGGCGTCCAGGTGCAGGTCGTGGTGGACGCGGGCGAGACGCAGCGGGCCGTGTCGGTGTACGCCCGGCCGGAGGGCCAAGAAGAGTGGACTCGGCACGCCACCGGCCTGCTGAGCGCCGACGCCCCCGACACGGGGGACGAGTTCGACGCCGTACGCGGGAACTGGCCGGCACCCGGAGGCACGGAGCTGGACACGGCCGGGTTCTACGAACAGCTCACCGCGGCCGGCTTCCTCGTCTACGGCCCGATCTTCCAGGGCCTGACCCGGGCCTGGCGGCACGGCGACCGGATCCTCGCCGAGGTCGAGGTGCCCGCCGCGGCCGGACCCGAGTCGTACGGGCTCCATCCGGCACTGCTGGACGCCGCGCTGCACGCCACGGTGTTCGCCGAGCTCGACGCGGCCCGTACAGGCGGCCTGCCCTTCAGCTTCACCGACGTGATCCTGCGGGCCACAGGCGCCTCGCGGCTGCGGGTGGCATTGACGCGCACGGGCCCTGACGAGGTGGCGATCGCGGTCGCCGACGGCACAGGGCTGCCGGTGCTGTCGATCGGCTCCCTCGTCGTGCGCCCGGCGGCCGCAGCCGGTCCCGTCGTGGGCGTCGGCGACGGCGTCCTCGTGACGATGTCCTGGACCGGCACCACCGCCACGGGTGCTCCCGTGGGGGACTGGCTGCTCGTCGACCGGAACGGCACCGGTCACACCACTGTGGAGAC
>NZ_JBEYFC010001019.1:0-1304 GCF_040634175.1 Streptomyces sp. NPDC007162 | reverse complement strand
GGACGCGCTGCACGCGGCCTACCCGCGTCTGTTCCTCTTCGAGTCCGAGTCCTCCTCGGAGACCTCCACCCGCGGCGCGTACCAGGAGCCGGAGCACCTCAACACGGGTGAGAACCACACCCCCGGCCGCCGGGAGACCTCCTCCTACGACAACAACCTGGCCTCCTGGACGATGAGCGGCGAGTACGGCCACAAGAAGGACCGGGACCGGAAGTGGTTCGCGGGCCAGTTCCTGTGGTCGGGCATCGACTACATCGGCGAGCCGACGCCGTACGACGTGTTCCCGGTGAAGTCGTCCTTCTTCGGTGCCGTCGACACCGCGGGCTTCCCCAAGGACATGTACCACCTCTTCCGCAGCCAGTGGGTGAGCGAGCCGATGGTGCACCTGGTCCCGATGACCTGGAACCACGAGCCCGGGGACACGGTCGAGGTGTGGGCGTACGCCAACGTGCCCTCCGTCGAGCTGTTCCTGAACGGAAAGTCCCTGGGCGTACGGGAGTTCGACACCAAGACGACCACCGACGGCCGTACCTACCTGGAGACCACCGAGGCCACCGGGGACGACAAGACCTTCACCACCGGCCCCTATCCCGGCAGTTACACCAGCCCGAACGGCAGCGCGGGCAAGCTGCACCTGACCTGGAAGGTGCCGTACCGCCCGGGCGAGCTGCGGGCGGTCGCCCGGCGCGACGGCCGCGTGGTCGCCACCGACGTGCTGCGCACCGCCGCTGCCCCGCACGCGGTACGCCTCACCGCCGACCGCGGGGCCCTCGCCGCCGACGGCCGTTCGCTCGCCTTCGTGACCGCCGAGATCGTCGACGCGCACGGCGTGGTGGTCCCCGACGCCGAGCACCTCATCTCCTTCGGCGTGACCGGCGGCTCGATCGCCGGTCTCGACAACGGCCGGGAGGAGAGCGCCGAGCGCTACCAGGCCGTCACCCGGACCGCCTTCCACGGCAAGGCGCTCGCCATGGTCCGCTCCGACACCGAACCGGGCCGCCTGAGGGTGACCGCGCGCGTGGACGGCCTGCGCGCGGGCATCGTCACCCTGCGCACCGACCCGGCCCGCGCGGTGGCAGTCACCCCCGCACCCGAGTTCGGCCCCGACCTTCCGGCTCCGCAGGATTACCCGCACGCGGACGCCAGTTACTCCGGACGCGCGGACACCCTGCCGGCCGCCATGCTGGACGGCGACGCCACCACCGGCTGGTCCAACGCCTTCGCCAAGTCGGCGACCGCCCTGCTGCCCGCGTTCAGCGGCGCCCGGACCGGGGACTGGGTGTCGGTCGACTTCAGGTGGACCT
>NZ_JBEYFC010001018.1:0-1308 GCF_040634175.1 Streptomyces sp. NPDC007162 | reverse complement strand
GCACGGTCTCGGGGAACACCCCCGACTCCGAGTCGCCGTACGACCGGGTGTTCCCCTGGATGGCGCTCCCCGCTTGACAGGACGACGATGGGGTGGTGGGGCCCGCGGCCTCCGGGCGGCGGAGGCCGGCCCCGGCCGCGGTGAGCGGCCGGAAGGGAGGACACCGGCATGCTGGAGATCAAGACGGTCGACAAGCCGGACGAGCGGCGTGACTTCCCCCGTGGCCACCTCGAAGCCGTGCACATGACCGGCCTGGACTTCGCCGTCGCCACCTTCGAGCCGGGCTGGCGCTGGACGGAGTCGGTGGGACCGATCGCGGGCACCGGGACCTGCATGGTCCACCACAACGGATACGTGGTGCAGGGCCGGATGCGCCTGGTCATGGACGACGGCGGCGAGGGCGAGGTCGGCCCCGGCGACGTCTTCGTCTGCCCGCCGGGGCACGACGCCTGGGTCGTGGGCGACGAACAGGTGATCCTGTACGACTTCGCCGGCGGTATGGCGACCGACTACGCGAAGGCCAAGGAGGGCTGAGAGCCGGCCACCGGGTGCCGTCACCGCGTGTGGGCGACGGCACCCGTTTCCTGTGCGGCGGCCGACCGGGTCGAACCGTGCGCTACACCGGCAGCAGCCGTGCGACGAGCCCGCTGAGCTGGCGGGCCGTGCGGCACTCGTGCATCTCCACCAGTGCCGCGTACTCGGGTGCCGCCGAGTCACCGGTGCCCCACAGCGAGCGCTGCTCCGGATTCAGCCAGTAGACGCGGCGCGCCTGGCGGGCGATCCCGCGGACGGCGCCCAGGTTGGGGTCGAGGTTGTTGGTGCGCGCGTCCCCCAGCACGAACACGGTGGTGCGCGGCCCCACTGCGGCGCCGTACCGCTCCGCGAACTCGCCCAGCGCCATGCCGTAGTCGCTGCTGCCGTGCCAGCCGGTGAGCGTCGCCTCGGCGCGGATCCGGGCGCCGAGGCCCTCCGGGTCGGCCCGGCCGTGTTCCAGCAGCCCGGTCACCTCGTCGATCCGGTTGACGAAGGCGAACACCCGCACCTTGCTGAACTGGTCGTGCAGCGCCTGCACCAGCAGCATCGTGAAGTCGGAGAACCCGGACACCGAGCCGGAGACGTCACACAGCAGGACCAGTTCGGGTCGGGCCGGCCGGCGGCGGCGCAGCACCGGCCGCATCGGCACCCCGCCGGTGGACAGCGAGCCGCGCAGGGTGCGCCGCAGGTCGATCGTGCCCCGTGCCGTTCGACGTGACCGACCGGGAGGCGGCCGAGGAGGCGGTGACCGCCGTCGGCGCTCTCGACATCCTG
>NZ_JBEYFC010001017.1:0-1329 GCF_040634175.1 Streptomyces sp. NPDC007162 | reverse complement strand
CTGGCCGACGAGGGGCCCTCGGTCGGGGTGCACCTGCTGATGGTGGCCGACCGGGAGGACGCCCGCGCGTACGGCCCCGTGCTCGACCCGCTGTGGCGTTCCCTGCTGCGGATCACCCCGGTGGCCGACGACCACCTCGCCGACCCCTGGGTGGGCCACGCGTGGACGTACGTCTTCAAAGGGTCATATCCACATCAGGAGTGACGCGATGGTGAGTGCTGCTTCGTAGGATTCGCGGGTTTTGTCGTAGCGGGTGGCTATGGCCCGGTACTGCTTTAACGCGTTGAAGCAGCGCTCGACGACGTTGCGCTGTTTGTAGCGCTCCCCGTCGAAAGCGGGCGGCCTGCCGCCGTTGCTACCACGACGGCGGCGGTTTGCCTGCTGGTCCGAGCGTTCCGGGATGGTGTGCGGGATACCGCGTTTCCGCAGGTAATTGCGTATGCCCCGACTGCTGTATCCCTTGTCGCCCAGGAGATGATCGGGCCGGTTGCGCGGTCGGCCTGGGCCTGGGCGGCGAACACTGATCTGCGCGAGGACCTGCTCGAACTGCGTGCAGTCGTTGATGTTGCCGCCGGTGACGACAAAGCTGAGCGGACGGCCATGGCCGTCGCAGGCGAGGTGAATCTTGGTCGTCAGTCCGCCACGGGATCGTCCGAGGGCGTGAGTGTGTGCCGTTTCTGCAGGGCCTGCCCCTTTTTACGGGCGCCGGCCGCGTGCTGATGAGCGCGGGTGATCGTGGAGTCCACGGAGACCAGCCAGTCGACGTCTCCCGCCGCATCCTTCTGAGCCTGGACGGCCTCAAGCATCCGCGTGAACGTGCCATCGAGCGCCCACCTGCGGAAACGTGTGTACAACGTCCGCCAGGACCCGTATCTCTCCGGCACATCACGCCAGGCCGAACCGGTCCGCAGCTTCCACACGATTCCGTTCAGCACCACCCGGTCGTCCCGCCGGGGCCGCCCCGTTTCCGTCCGCGGAAGCAGCCCCGACAGAACATCCCACTCTTCATCCGAGAGCTCATGTCGCCGCACCATGCGTCACATGATGCCCCATCAACAGCCTTTGAAGACAGGCCCTAGCCGAGCCATCGGAGAAGAACCGGATCCGGCCCGTACTCGTCCAGTCCTGCCTCGGCCGTCTCCCGTACGGCGGCGAAGCCGCCCACGGCGAACAGTTCCGAACACCGCTCCGCATACCTCTGACGTTCCACGTCCGCCCCACCCCAGTCGTCCGGGCAGCACCTTCCGGCACGCCGTGTGCGGATGTCAACATGGTTCGTCCGAGGTCACCGGGCCGCATCGGGCCCGGGCACGACCGCCTGAGCGGGGC
>NZ_JBEYFC010001016.1:0-1332 GCF_040634175.1 Streptomyces sp. NPDC007162 | reverse complement strand
CGTCGACACGGCACAGGCCGTCGCCACCCGGACCGACGGGGCACGGACGCCCGCGGACGCGGGCGACGCCGGCTACAGCAAGGACCTCAAGCACCCCTCATCCGAGGCCGCCGAGCCGCGTCCGCAGAGCGCCAGACGCAAGCGCGCCCTGCCCTACGGCATAGCGGGCGCCGTCGTGCTCGCCACCGCCGGTCTGAGCATCAACGCCATGGCCGCCTCGCACGAGGCCCTGATCGCCGAGGTCTACGGAGGCGGCGGCAACTCCGGCGCCACGTACACCAACGACTTCGTCGAACTGGGCAACGCCGGCAGCGGCTCGGTGGACCTGAGCGGCTACAGCGTCCAGTACCTGCCGGGCGCGCCGACCGCTTCCTCCAAGTGGCAGTCGACCCCGCTCACCGGCTCCCTCGCCGGCGGCGGCCGCTACCTGGTCCAGGAGGCCGCGGGCACCGGCGGCACCAAGGCCCTGCCGACGCCCGACGCCACCGGCTCCATCAACATGTCCGGCACCAACGGCACCGTCGCCCTGGTCACCGGCAGCGACCCGCTGACCTGCCTCACCGCCGCCGACTGCCAGGCGGACCCCCGGGTGAAGGACCTGGTCGGCTTCGGCACCGCGGTGGTGCACGAGGGCAACGGAGCGGCGGCCGGCGCGGGCAACACCGCGTCCGTGGCGCGCTCGGCCTCCCTCGCCGACACCGACGACAACGCCGCGGACTTCACGGCGGGCGACCCGTCCCCGCAGAACACCGGGGACACCGGCGGCGGCCCGACCCCGACCGACCCGCCGACCACGCCGCCGCCCAGCACCCCGCCGGCCACCCCGGCGAAGATCCACGACATCCAGGGCGACTCCCGTATCTCGCCGCTCGACGGCAAGGCCGTCTCCGGGGTCACCGGCATCGTCACCGGCGTCCGCGCGTACGGCTCCTCGCAGGGCTTCTGGTTCCAGGACCCGAACCCCGACGCGGACCCGCGCACCAGCGAGGGCGTCTTCGTCTTCACCGGCTCGACCACGCCCGCCGTGAAGGTGGGCGACAGCGTCTCCGTCGACGCCACGGTCCAGGAGTACTACCCGGGCGGCCAGAGCACCGGCGTCCAGTCGGTCACCGAACTGACCAAGGCCACGGTGACCGTCGCGTCCAGCGGCAACACCCTGCCCGCTCCGATCGTCCTCGACAAGCACTCGGTGCCCGAGCGGTTCGCCCCGCAGGCGGGCGGCGCGAGCATCGAGAACCTGCCGCTGCGCCCCGACGAGTACGCCCTCGACACCTACGAGTCGCTGGAGGGCATGAACGTCCGCATCGGCAGCAGCCGCGTGGTCGGCGCCAC
>NZ_JBEYFC010001015.1:0-1332 GCF_040634175.1 Streptomyces sp. NPDC007162 | reverse complement strand
CGGGTCCGCCTGAACGACCTCGCCGGGGAGCCCCTGCCGCGCTGGCCGGGCGCATCTGAGGGTGACTCACACGGACCCGAGGTCCACGACCTTGGCCAGCTTCTCCACCTCATCGCCTTGCGCCGCATGGTCGCCGTCCTCCCCTCCTCCATCCGCGGCCAGCTCCGCGACGACCTGGTCGCTGTCCCAGTCGATGATGCCGAGCCCACCACGCTCGTCCTCGCCTGGCCCGAGCACGCCACCTCCCCAGCCCTGGCCGCCTTCGTCCGCGCGGCCGCCGCCGTGGCGGGCAAGGCGACGGGCCACGGCGGGTAGAGCGGGGAGACAGGCGGGGTGGGAGGCGCCCTCGCCCATGCTCGCAGACGTGCGAACACTCCAGGACGCCCTCACGGCCACCGTCGAGATCACACCTGGAGGCAGAATGAGGGGCACCGAGACGGCGAACCGATTACGCGGTCGACAATCCGAGCCAAGCCACGAGCCTCCGCCTTTCAGTTGGGTTCGACCGAACCGGGTTGAGGTGTTGGTTGTGCTTTCCGGGGCGTGTGGGGAGGGACGGTTTTGTCGGTTCAGGTGACAGGCTGGGGCAGGGCCTGCAGTCGGGCGAAGGCGGTCGCCAGATCGTGGCGCCAGGGCCAGGCGGCAGCGATCCGCAGGTGTAGGCGGCGGGCGCCGCGGGTGATCCGGGCGGCGGTGTGTAGCAGCCGGTAGCGAAGTTTCTTCGGCTCGGCAGTGGCCAACTCACCGTCTAGCAGGAGGGTTTGGGCCCAGGCGTGCAGGTCGATGGCGGTCAGGGACAGCTCCAGCCAGGCGGCGTTGACAGCAAAGTGGCGGGAGGGGAACCGGCCGAATCCAGTGTTCTTGCCGCAGCGGATGCGGTCCTCGACGCGAGCATGGGCGCGGTGGCGGACCTCCAGCAGTTGCAGGGAGCCCCGGCGCCGGCAGACCGATCGGAGGGAGGAGGGCCGGGAGGGACGGGAGGCGTACACCGGTGCACGGGTACAGCCTGTTGTCACCGCTCCGTCACAAGTAGTCGCCGCCCGGAACCTTGCCGCTCTCCCGCCCTGTCTGCAATCACGTACGACGACCACGCGTACCGCGGGCAACAACCGACGACCGAGACCCGCGGACGAGGCGACTGAGGGGGACGACAGCATGCGGCACAGCAACGGCATTCGCCGGGCGGCTCTGGCGACGACGGCGGTCACGGCCGTCACGGCGGCGGTGACCGGCAGATGGGAGATATCTCGAAGCCGTCGATGTCGACGTCGACCTTGCCCTCCAGGACGTCGGCCCGCGCCTTCACGTACGACTCGTGCGTGCCGACGTCCT
>NZ_JBEYFC010001014.1:0-1333 GCF_040634175.1 Streptomyces sp. NPDC007162 | reverse complement strand
CAGGGCGGTTTCAAAGTCTGATCGTTGGTGCGTCTGTGCTGGTCAGCGGAGTCCGAGGAGAGCCAGGGGACGGGTGAATGGCTCGTAGGACATTTCGCGGAGTCCGGCGGCGATGTTGTGGTGGCCTGCGGCACGGAGGCAGTTGATCGCGAAGCTGCGCAAGGTGGCCATGTTCTCTGGGCCGTGCTCGGTGTGGATCTTGGAGGCGTCTTCGCGGAAGGCGGTGTCGCGGACGAAGTGGAGCCGGTTTTCGATGACCCACTGCGAACGAATGATCTTCGCGAGCCGCTGCGGAGAGGCTCTTCGGCTGGTCAGATCGGTGATGACGTAAACGGTCTCGCGGCTGCGCCTGCCGGTCTTCAGGCAGGTGCGGTGGCGTACGACCCGGGCGACCTGTGCGGCGTGCGGGAAGTCGAGGTCATCGACGGTCAGGACCTGCACCACGCGGGTCTCCTTTCGGCCGTGCCCCTCGGTGCGGTCGTAGAACTTCGCGGTCACTTCCCTCCAGGGCAGCGTGTGCAGCCGCTCGTAGAGACCGGCCTGGTTCTTCTTCACACACAGCGCGTAGTGCGCCTTCTTCTCCTCGACGAGGAAGCGGGCGTGGCCGCGCTGGGCGTGCAGAGCATCGGCCGTCACGGTCACCCCGGTCAGGTCGAACGGGGCCAACAGGTCGGCGAAGCAGGTGATTTCATTCGTCTTATCCGGGACCCGCAACTGCGTGATGGTCAGCCCGCCACCGGTCACGGCGGCGAGCAGGTGCGCGGCCGGGGTCTCACCGTGGCGGGAGCCGCGGGCGCTCTTGCCGTCCACGGCCAGGGTGTCGGCCTCGGACGGGTCGCATCCCAGCAGGTCGGCGAGGCCACCTGGGCAGACTCGGTTGATGATCCGACGGATCGTCGCCGTGCTCGGCGCGATGCACACCGCGAAGGCAGACACAGTCCGGGCGCCGAGCCGGGCCAGGGTGTCCTGCGGAGCGTTTCGCGCCCACTGCCCGATCGCCGCAAAGGACCGAGCTCCGCACATGACCGCCGAACAGGCCATCAGCAGCACGCTCACGAACGGGTGACGCCTTCCGCGCCGGTCACGTGGATCGGGCAAGGTCGCCAGCCGGGAGGGCAGGTCGACGATCACACGGTGCTGACGCGAGGGCGACTTGACCAGACATACGGTGGCAGACTGACGACACATCGAAGCTCCGGACGGTACAGGCGACTTGGTAGGTCACCGGCATCAACCGGAGCTTCGTTGCATGCGTGGCGGCCCGCCACCCCCATCGTCATGATGCTGTGACCAGCATGGATCCTTGATCGACAGGACTTTGAAACCGCCCTGC
>NZ_JBEYFC010001013.1:0-1334 GCF_040634175.1 Streptomyces sp. NPDC007162 | reverse complement strand
GGTTCGTCGGCCGACGTTGACTCCGCGGCCACCTTTCGGGGAGCCGTCCGCCGCCGGCGCAGGGCGGGGTTGCGGTGTCCCCGAACGCCACGGCGGTCGTCCCGCACGTGGACGGCCAGGACGTGTTCGCGCTGCCGCACGGCGGTTGCGGGGGCTGTGCGGCGGGACCGTCGCGCTGGTCGCCCCGAACGCCGGCCACGCGCCGGCCCCCACCGTGCGGATCGGCCGGCAGATCGAGGAGGTCGGGGGCCGGGTGCCCGTCGCCGAACTGCTCATGTGCCAGAGTCGCGGACCACCGCCAACCCGCCGACCCGGGTCGCGATGCCCGTCCGTCCGCGTCGTGCCGAAGCGAGCACGCTGGCCGGTCGACCGAGGATGTCGC
This sequence comes from Streptomyces sp. NPDC007162, assembly GCF_040634175.1. Lineage (NCBI taxonomy): Bacteria > Bacillati > Actinomycetota > Actinomycetes > Kitasatosporales > Streptomycetaceae > Streptomyces > Streptomyces sp. NPDC007162. The sequence continues at coordinate 952 of NZ_JBEYFC010001013.1, read as the reverse complement.
CCTGCTCCACCTCGATCGCGATCGTCTGCGCCCCTGCCGTGTCGAGCAGGTGGGCGGCCAGGCAGCCGGTGCTGTTGGCGTTGGCGACGTCCTCGTCGACACCGATCGTCGGCGCGAACATCCGTGCCGCACCCGGTCTTTCACCCACCGGTGGTACGTACACGAAACAGCCGAGAAGCCCGTACCGCCTGCACACCTCTGCCAGCCTGCCGAGGTGGGGGCGGACTCGGAGCAGCGCCGAGCGGTCGTGGACCGGTACCAGCATGCGCGGTGCGCCGGGCGAGGCGATCCGTGGCACGCCGATCGGATGAGGACCGTCCGCGGTGAGCCCGAGCGCGGCGACGACCGCGGCGCGCTCGTCCGGTGCCGGGTGGCGCAGCGCGACGAGGCCCTGGTCGAACCACACCTCGATGCCGGCGGGGCGGCGGATCGCGAGGGTCTCGAACGTGCGTCCGCCGGTGTGCTGGCGGTCGTTCAGCTCGCCCAGCGCGGTGCGGGTCAACCGGGCGGCCTGCACGGCGACGGTGCCGTGGCCGCAGCCGGACAGCTCGGCGGTGGCGGTGAAGAACCGGACGGGCCGGCCACCGTCCGGCGTCCGCCCCGGGCCGAGGAACGCCGCGTGCGAGGTGCCGGCCGCGGCGGCGACCGCACGCCGGTCCGCGTCCGTCGCCGCCGGGGCGTCGTCGGTGACGGCTGTGGGGCTGCCGCCCCGGCCGTCGCGCCGCACGCACGCGTCGACCACCGTGACATCCGGCCAGGACATCGGCCCCCCTCTGACGCTCGACGAACCAGTGACCGCGAACGGCGTCCGCCGGCGGCCGGACCTCGCCGCGACGGCCGACCGAACGCGTCCCGGCTCGTACCCGTCTGTCGACGCCGTGCACAGCGCGACCGCCCTCGACGCGATGAGCCGCTCGGCCGCGCGGGGCACCTGGGAGAACGTCGGATGAGC
>NZ_JBEYFC010001012.1:0-1339 GCF_040634175.1 Streptomyces sp. NPDC007162 | reverse complement strand
GGTGGACCAACCGGGAGGCGAAGCAGGGGGCCGAGCGGAAGGTGCAGGCGTTGGAGCGGGCGTGGGGGGAGGGCGGGTCGAGCGCGGGTGGTGGCGCGGTCAAGAAGCACGGCATCACCCACGTGGTGACCGTCGGCATGCTGGCCAACACCTGCATCGAGTCGACCAGCCGCTACGCCATGGAGCTGGGCTACCACGTGACCCTGGTACGCGGAGCGACCGCCGCGTGGACCCGGGAAATGCTGCACGCGGCCCACGAGCTGAACGGTCCGTCGTACGCCCACGCCATCGTGACCGCCGACGAGATCGTCACCGCCTTCAAGGGCGCACACGTCTGACGCTCACCACAGAAACGTCCAACGGGGGGGGACGTTTCCCGATTGCAGATGCACAGGTGACTCACTGCTCATGCGGTGCGTTGCGTTGCGCTGAGAAAGGATCAGATCTTGTCGAACGACCAGGTGTTGGACAGTGCGGTGATCAGTGAGACAGCGGAGACGGCTACCGTCGACGCGCCGATCGAGGCCGTCGACATCGCTGACTGGGTACTGAACCTGCCCGACGCGGAGTACCGGCGCTGCGCGCCGGGCGAGCACATCGCTGCGGGCCGGACCACCACGGATGACGGGCGCCCGATGTCCATCAACGTGGAGAACATCGGCGGCACCCTCGTCATCCAGCACTACGTGGCCGAGGTACACGAGCCGCACCACTGCCACCTGGTGTCACTGTCCGATGCGCAGACAGAACAAGGCTGGATCAAGGTCCAGGCCACCTGGGACCTGCGGGTGGAGCCGAACGATGACGGAACCTGCCGTCTGACCAATACCGTGACCACCCACGCCACCCAGGGGTTCCTGGACGCTCTCGCTGAGGTCGGCCTGAGCTTTGACGACGCCGCCGCGCAGTATCATCCCGCGATCGTCGCCCACAACCAGCACGAGACTCCGCTCTTCGCGGCCAGCATGGCACGCAAGGCACTGGCCAAGCCGGTCGCGAGCTGATCTCTCCGTCTCGGCGGCCACTGCTGCGCCGGCACGGCGCAGCAGTGGCCATGAGGCGGCCGTGGCGCGATGACGCTCCGGAGTTCATCGAGCTCGTCCGGCGCGCCGACCAAGATCCGGCCATTCGCGCCGTGGTGGGACCGATTCCGAGGCCCTGGAGCTGACGCGCTGCCGTTCGGACCCGCCACCTCGACGCCGAGGGTTATCTGACCCTGGTCGGGCGCTCGAAAGACATGATCATCCGCAGTGGGGAGAACATCTACCCCAAGGAAATCGAGGACGTGCTGACAGGCGACCCATCGGTGCTCGAGGCCGCGGTGATCGGCGTACCCGAC
>NZ_JBEYFC010001011.1:0-1343 GCF_040634175.1 Streptomyces sp. NPDC007162 | reverse complement strand
TCTGCCGTCACCCGGGTCCGCGGTGACGACCGCCACCCCCGACGGATGCAGCCGGAACGCCGATTTGAAGGACTCAAGGAGCGGCGGTGGCTTCCCGTGCTCGCTCCGCGACTTCCGCTCCCGGTGCCGACCCCGGTGCGGTTCGGCGAACCGTCCGAGTGCTTCCCCAAGCACTGGACCGTGATGACGTGGGTTCCCGGCGAGCCGCTGGACCACGGCTCGATCAGCCGCGGCGGCCACGCGGCCGACACGCTGGCGGCCTTCCTCCGGGCGCTCCACGTGGAGGCGCCCGCCGAGGCGCCGACCGCCACGGACCGCGGCGGCCATCCCAGGGACTGCACGGACGGTTTCGAGTACTTCCTCGAGGCCGTTGCCCCCGACGACATCACCGCGGACGTTCGCGCCGTCTGGGACGACGCCGTCGCGGCCGATGCGTGGGAGGGCCCGCGGATGTGGGTGCACGGCGACCTCCATCCCGCGAACGTCGTCGTCTCGGACGGAACGCTCTCGGGCATCGTGGACTTCGGTGACATGTTCGCAGGCGACCCGGCATGGGACCTCGCCGCCGCGTGGGTGCTGCTGCCGTCGGGCACGGCCGCACGGTTCTTCGCCGCGTACGCGCATGCGGACGAGGCGGCGATCCGGCGGGCCCGCGGGCTGGCCGCTGTGAAGAGCCTCTTCCTCATGCTCATGGGGCAGAGCGGAGACCGTGGCCTTCCCGGCGGGAAGCCGCACTGGGGACCCGTCGGCCGGGCGGCACTTGACCGTGTTCTCAAGGGCGTTTGACGCGCGCCGAGTCGGATACTGTCGGCATGCTCCTCGACTTCACGCACGACCACGACGGCGAACGGCTCAGCGGTGTGTACGGGGGTGATCCGTCCGGGGCCACCGCCGTGGTGCTGCACGGCGCGGGCACCAGCAGTACGGAGCGACTGCTGCCGCTGCTACGGGAGCTCGTGGCCCACGGCTGTCGAGGGGTCGCCTTCGACTTCTCCGGCCACGGCCAAAGCACGGGCACGCTCGGCGAGTTGAGCCTACGGCGTCGGTTCGAGCAGGCCGTAGCGGTGATCGACGCATACGCGGGGGCGGGCAGCCCGCTGGTTCTGGTGGGATTCAGCATGAGCGGGCAGACGGTGGCGGATCTCGTCCGGCACTACGGGGACCGGGTGGCGGCGCTCGGCCTGTGCGCGCCCGCCGTGTACACCGCCGAGACGTGGGACGTGCCCTTCGGGGACGGGAACGGCCGGTTCAGCGGCATGATCCGGCAGCCGGACAGCTGGCGCTCAGCGCCTGCGTTCGAGGCGCTGAGGGCGTACGAGGGGCGGGCGGTGCTCGCCGTGCCC
>NZ_JBEYFC010001010.1:0-1345 GCF_040634175.1 Streptomyces sp. NPDC007162 | reverse complement strand
AGGTCGTCCTCGACCTGCTCGCCAAACGCCCGGAGCAACGCCCGTATGACGCCCGGGAACTGGGCCGCCGGATCACCTCGGGGCGCACCACCCCCGCGTACGTCCCCACCGTCGTCACCGCGCGGCCCAGGCTCCGGACCCCCGAACCGGCGTCCCGGGAGGCCCGGCTGCCGTCCTGGACGCAGGGCATGACCACCGGCCACAAGGCGACCGGCACCACCCTGAGCAGCACCCCGCCCGACCCACTCGCCGGACTCACCGGCGAGTGGATCGCCCGCCCGGCCACCGGCGCCGCCGATCCGCCGCCGGCCGGCGCCTTCGTCCCGCCTTCGGGGGCCGCCCCCGTCCCGCCCCCGGGGGCCGCCCCCGTCCCGCCCCCGGGGGCCGTCGCCGCCCTCGCCGGCCGCCACAACGCCGGGCTCGGCCTCGGCCGGCTCGGACGCTGGGCGGAGGCCGGCCGGATCCACCGCGCGGTCGCCGCCGAACGCGCCCACCTCCTCGGCGCCGACCATCCCGACACCCTCGCCAGCCGCTACGAGCTCGCCTTCACCCTCAGCCGCACCGGCCGCGCCGCCGACGCCCTGCGCGAGTACACCGAGGTCGCCCGGGCACGGGAGCGCGTGCTCGGCCCCGACCACCCGGACACCCTCGCCACCCGACAGGAAACGGCCTACGTGCTCGGCCAGTTGGGCCGCCACTTCGATGCCCACCAGGTGTACACGGACGTACTCGCGACCCGGCACCGGCTGATGGGCCCGGACCACCCCGACACGCTGCGCTGCCGCCACAACCTCGCCTTCAACCTCAGCAGACTCGGCCGGCTGGAGGACTCGTACCGGATGGCCCACGACGTGGCCGCGGCCCGCGCCCGGGTGCTCGGCCCCGAGCACCCGGACACCCTGGTCACCCGTTACGAGGTCGCCTACGCGCTGGGACAGCTGGGCCGCTGGGAGGAAGCCCTCGGGAGCTACCGCGAGGTCGCCGAGGCACGTGCCCGGGCCCTCGGCCCCGACCACCCCGACACCCTCGCCGCCCGCTACGAGGTCGGCATCAGCCTGGGGCGCCTGGGCCGCAGCTCCGACGCGCTCACGCTCTACCGCGCCCTGATCGACGACCGCACCCGCGTCCAGGGCCCGGCTCACCCCGAGACCCTGCGCGCCCGCCACGGACTCGGCGTCAACCTCGGCCGCCAGGGCCGCTGGGAAGAAGCCCTCGCCGAGTCCCGTGACGTCTGCGCGATCCGCGAGCGCGTCCTCGGCCCGGACCACCCCAACACTTGGGTGCGGCCGCCGCGGGAGCGGCGAGCGCGGTGCCGACGGCGAGTGCGGCGCCGGCGAGTGCGGTG
>NZ_JBEYFC010001009.1:0-1354 GCF_040634175.1 Streptomyces sp. NPDC007162 | reverse complement strand
GTCTCCATCCCCCCTCACAGGAGCTGGCCCTTCGATGACGCTCAATATCCCCGTCGCGCCTCTGCGGCGCACTTTGTCGGTTCGGGCACGGGTCTCAGTCCTCGGGGTGGGCGGGATGCCACAGCTTCACGAGTGCGTCCTTCTCGTAGGCCTTGCCTGCCGGGTAGCTCACGAGCTCGAACTGCATGCCCCAGGGGCTGCGGAAGTACAACCATCGCTGGCCGGTCGCCGCCTGGGCGCTGGTGACGGGCACGCCCATGACCTCGACACCCGCGTCACGCAGGTAGTCGGCGGCCGCCTCGATGTCGTCGACGTACAGAGCGAGGTGGTGACCGCCTATGTCGCTGTTCCGGGGTTGGGGGGCCTGTCCGTCGGCCGCCTGGTACGCGAACAGTTCGAGGTTCAGTCCGGTGCCCAGGCGGTAGAGACGGACCTCCTCGATGACGGTGCGCGGGTGGACGCCGAGCTGAACAGTCATCCAGTCATCGTCGTCGGAGCGTTTGGGCCCGAGGGTGTAAACGTGCCGGGCTCCGAGGATGTCCACGAGGAAACGTTCGGCCTCGTCGAGGTCGGGCACGGTCACGCCGAGGTGATCTCCTCCGAGCAGTCCGGGCAGTGGGGGCATCTGTATGACCTCCTCTTTCCCTGTATTGGATACAGTGAAGCACACCGAGGGGCAGTTGAGGGGCCTACTGGCGTCTGAAACCGTTGTATTGGATGCAATCAAGAGTTAATGTCATCCATGGGTGGCGGTGAACCGCTGCACCCTGAGATCCTCGGCCGGAGTGCCATCAGGAGGTGCGTTCGATGACGATCCACCATCCCACCCTCTCCCGGGCGGTCAGTTCGCATGCGCGCGACCACCGGGAGGCCGGTGTGGACTCGTTCGCACCTTGCGTGACCGAGGTCCCACCCGCCGTGCGCGACGTGAGCATCCCGTCGGTCCTGCGCTCCGTCGAACTGACGCACATGACGTTGGGGGTGATTCGGTTCGACTCCGAAACACACGTCGTGTCCGGGCCCGTACGCGGCTATCACATAGCGGTCCCGATCCGGGGGGAGATCGTCTGCCGCTACGGCAGCGACGAGGTGATCGTCAAGCCGGGGTTCGCGGCGGTGGCCGCACCGGATCTGCCCTCACTCGTTTCCAGCTGGAGCGCCGACGCGGAGATCCTGGGTATCAAGATCCGTCCGGACGTGGTCGAGGACGAGCTCAGTGCCATGATCGGGCGCACGGTCAGATCCGTCATCCGGCTCTCGGGAGGCTTCGATCTCACCGAACCCGGTGGTCGCAGCTGGCTGTCCGTCCTCGAGTTGCTGCTGGCCGACCTCGCCGACCCGGACCGTCTCGCAC
>NZ_JBEYFC010001008.1:0-1358 GCF_040634175.1 Streptomyces sp. NPDC007162 | reverse complement strand
GGTCCGCCACATCTCGTCGACGAGGGAGCAGTGCCGTACCGCTTCGAGGAGTTCCCTCATGGTGAACGGCGGGCCTTCCATCCGGACCAGCCGGATGTCGTAGCACCCCCGGTAGCCGTGACCGAAGACCGTGAAGGGCGGGTGCCACACCTGGGCACCGGGCGCACGGATCGTGTAGCGCACCCGTGAGGCGACGTGACCGCCGTGGTGGTGTTCGGAGTGCTCCGCGATGTCGGGAACCTGCGGGGGGAAGAAGTAGTGCCGCTTCTCCGGAATGTCCGCGCGATCGAACTCCCCGGGCGCGAAGTGCCACCGGTTGTACATCATCCGCTGGGCGGACCGCCAGAGGATCGGCGTGGTGTCGTCGCCGACCTCGGCCATGCGGGTCGTGTGCGGCAGGCAGCAGCAGAAGAAGTCGCCCTTCTTCAGCGTCAGCACGCCGTCGGGCCCGCCCGGCTCGGCTCCCCGCAGCCCCGCCAGGTCGCGCACGGAACTGCTCATGCCGTAATCCGCGTCTGTGCACAGGATCGCCGACAGCACGATCGCGCCGAGCAGTTCGCCGATGGCGCTCTGGTCACCGGGGGAGGCCTGCGCGTCGATCGCGGAGGCGGCCAGGGTCATCGCACGCAGGTCTCCCCGGACCTCGCCGGAGGGGGCCACACCGAGGTTGAGCTTGCCGTGCTGGGCGATCAGGTCGGGCATGATCCGCGGGTCGCGCGGCAGCGGGAACTCGACGAGGCGTTCGTTCTTCACGAACGTGAACCCGTTGATCCGCCGGTAGCGCATCATCGGCGTCCGGTCGACCTCGTGCATCAGGGCGCGGACGAGCTCCGCGAGCTCCAGCAACGGGAGCGCGTGCGCGTTGTCCGGCTCGCGCCCCAGTGCGGCGCAGTACTGTGCGCAGCGGTTCAGCAGGAAATCGCGGAGCCGGGTGGCGGAAAGCTGGCTTCCGTTGAATTCCTCGAATCGCACGGACCGGCCGCTCAGGAAAAGACAGTACGCCAGTACCACGAAAAGCCTGTCGGTGGGGCGCCAGTCGCCGACAGGGCATTCCCTCAGATTCGCAAGAAGCCCTTCCCGGGTCAGCGTGTTCGTTCCCGCGTCGGATTTCGAGAACACGTCCCGGCCGATCAGGATGTAAACCGTCTCGACCCTTTCGACCCAGTCGGCCAGTTGGACGAGCCGGCCGTCGAGTTCGCCGCTTGTCTCCCACCGGTTCAGCAGGGTGTCGGCCTCGTGCCGCTCGGCGGCCTCCCGGGCTTCGATCACCCGGGCTTCCTCGGCGACCATATCGAGGACCTCGGGTGGTACGAGCAGGCTGCCCAACGGCTCAGCGCCGGGTTCCGGCAGCTCACCGG
>NZ_JBEYFC010001007.1:0-1361 GCF_040634175.1 Streptomyces sp. NPDC007162 | reverse complement strand
GGCTCTCGGTGTCGGCCACCACCCGCAAGCCCCGCCCCGGTGAGAAGCACGGGGTCCACTACTTCTTCGTCTCCGACGAGGAGATGGACAAGCTGATCGCCAACGGCGAACTCCTGGAGTGGGCCGAATTCGCGGGAAACCGCTACGGCACGCCGCGCGCGGCCGTGCTGGAGCATCTGGAGTCCGGTGTGCCGGTCCTCCTGGAGATCGACCTCCAGGGCGCCCGGCAGGTCCGCGAGACCATGCCGGAGGGCCGGCTGGTGTTCCTGGCCCCGCCCTCCTGGGAGGAGCTGGTGCGCAGGCTCACCGGGCGCGGCACCGAGGCGCCCGAGGTGATCGAGCGGCGGCTGGACGCGGCCAAGGTCGAGCTCGCGGCGGAGCCGGAGTTCGACGAGACGCTGGTCAACACCTCCGTCGAGGACGTGGCGCGCGAGCTGCTAGCCTTGATGGACGTTGTGTGATCGTCGCTGATCATTCAGACTGAATCTTTCCCATCCATCGGAAGGCAGAGCGTGTCCTCTTCCATCACTGCGCCCGAGGGCATCATCAACCCTCCGATCGACGAGCTCCTCGAGGCCACCGACTCGAAGTACAGCCTCGTGATCTACGCGGCCAAGCGGGCCCGTCAGATCAACGCGTACTACTCGCAGCTCGGCGAGGGCCTCCTCGAGTACGTCGGTCCGCTCGTCGACACCCACGTCCACGAGAAGCCGCTCTCCATCGCCCTGCGCGAGATCAACGCGGGTCTGCTGACGTCCGAGGCCATCGAGGGCCCGGCGCAGTAGTACTTTCGTATTGCGGTTGACTTATCCACAGGCCCGGCAGTCACGCTGCCGGGCCTGTGGTGTGTCATGGAGTCGTGAGTTCCTCGTGAGTTCGTGGATTCGTCGAATGGAGGCCCGGTGAGCAAGCCGAAGGTCGTGCTGGGGGTCAGTGGCGGCATCGCCGCGTACAAGGCCTGTGAGCTGCTGAGAAGGTTCACCGAGTCGGGTCACGACGTCCGCGTCGTCCCCACCGCCTCCGCGCTGCACTTCGTGGGCGCCGCCACCTGGTCCGCGCTCTCCGGCAACCCCGTCTCCACCGAGGTCTGGGACCACGTCGAGGAGGTCCCGCACGTCCGGATCGGCCAGCACGCCGACCTCGTCGTCGTCGCCCCCGCGACCGCCGACACGCTCGCCAGGGCGGCCCACGGCCTCGCCGACGACCTGCTCACCAACACCCTGCTCACCGCCCGCTGCCCGGTCGTCTTCGCCCCCGCGATGCACACCGAGTCGTGGATCACCAACGCCTACGTCCTGGTCTTCGGTGGGCTGCTGCTCCTGGGAGCACGCGCCGGTGATCTCTTCGGGCACCGCAAGGTC
>NZ_JBEYFC010001006.1:0-1371 GCF_040634175.1 Streptomyces sp. NPDC007162 | reverse complement strand
GGTACCCCCAGCACCCCTTCACGGGGCGTTCTTGCCGGCCCCCCTGTACGCGAACCGGTCCTTCGCGTAGCGGCCCCTGCGCTCCACGGGAACCGTCCCGCTCGCCGCCCCCAGTCCGAACTCCGGCATGTCGAAGTAGATCGACTCGTACGACCCCTCGGGCGCCACGTACGTCTCGTGCCACAGGCCCACGTGCTGCCGCAGCTTCCCCGCCCGCTCCTTGCGGTTCACCAGGCTCCACACCCCGTGGTGCAGCATCTCCGGCGAACTCGCGTACGCGTACAGCTTCTCCTTGGAATCCCAGTACTGGACGACGTAGTACGTCCGCGGTGACGCCGTCAGCAGGATGCGCCCGAGCAGCCCCCGGCCGGGATCCCGCGCAAGCTCCCCCAGCATGCGGAACATGGACAGCAGGACCGGGAGCCACTGGTGCACCGCCCAGAAGTGGTTGATGCGCACGCCGATCAGCAGCACCACCGCATCGCCCTCGCGCGCCGCGGTCGTACGGCCCGGAATCGGCTTGGCGACCATGCGAAACACCCCCGGTCCCTGTCGGATAGCGTCACTATCCTTCTGACGGTGCTTGGATAGTGGCACTTACCAAGGAGAGGCGCAAGAGATGCGGCTGGCCCGGTTGAGCGAGCGCAGCGGGGTGCCCGTCGCGACGATCAAGTACTACCTGCGCGAAGGCCTGTTGCCGCCGGGCCGCCAGGTCAACGCCACGACCGCGGAGTACGACGAGGAGCATCTGCGCCGGCTGCGGCTGGTGCGGGCGATGATCCAGGTCGGCCGGGTGCCGGTGGCGAAGGTGCGCGAGGTGCTCGGGCACGTCGACGACGAGTCGCTGGGCCGCACGATCAGGGTGGGCGCTGCGCTGTGGGCGCTGCCGCAGGTGCCGGAGCCGGACGAGGACGACGAGTACGTGCGGGCCGCGCACCAGGAGGTGGGCGCCCTGCTGACCACCCTCGGCTGGGAGAACGCCAAGCAGCTGACGACCGTCTCCCCCGCCTATCGCCAGCTGGTGGTCTCGGTGGCCGCGTTCCGCCGCCTCGGTTACGAATGGGACAGCGAACTTCTCGTGACCCGGGCGAAGTTGATGCACCAGGCGGCGATCGCGGATCTTGACTTCCTGGAGACGCACCCCTCGGAGGAGGAGAAGGTGGCGGCCGCGGTGGCCGGCGCGGTGCTGGTGGAGCCGATGCTCCAGGCCCTGCACCGGCTGGCCCAGGAGGAGGAGACGGCCCGGCGCTACGGCTTCGAGTAGGGGCCGGACACGACGAAGGCCCTCCGCATGAAGCGGAGGGCCTTCGTCGTCTGTACCCCCGACCGGATTCGAACCGGCGCTACCGCCTTGAGAGGGCGGCGTGCTAG
>NZ_JBEYFC010001005.1:0-1373 GCF_040634175.1 Streptomyces sp. NPDC007162 | reverse complement strand
GAATCCGGGGCCCCGCCCTTTGAACGCTTGCCGACGCCTACGGCGTTACGCCGCCGTCAGTTGTCGTCCTCGTCGATGAGGAAGCCGCGCATCGGGGACGGCGCCTGGCCCATCGGGGAGGGGCCCTGCGGGCGTACCGGTGCCATCGGCTGGGTCATCGCCGGCGTCATCTGCTGCTGGCCGCCGTAGGACGGGGCAGCGGGGGACGGGGCGCCGCCCATCGACGGGTTGCCGCCGTAGGACGGGGCGCTCGCGCCGGCCGGGGCCATGGAGGGCGCAGGGGACGGCGGGAGGGAGGCGGTGGCCGGGGTGCGCGGCGGCGCCAGGCTGTCGTCGGCCTGGGTCTCCAGCTGACGCAGCTGCGACTCCAGGTACGACTTCAGACGCGTGCGGTACTCGCGCTCGAAGCCGCGCAGGTCCTCGACCTTGCGCTCCAGCGTGGCGCGCGCGGACTCCAGGGAGCCCATGGCGACGCGGTGCTTCTCCTGCGCGTCCCGCTCCAGCGCGTCGGCCTTGGCACGGGCGTCACGCTCCAGACCTTCGGCGCGGCTGCGGGCCTCACCGACGATCTTGTTGGCCTCGGAGCGGGCCTCGGCGATCGCCTGGTCGGCGGTCTGCTGGGCCAGCGAGAGGACTCGGGCGGCGCTGTCGCCGCCGGGGCCCTGACCGGGGCCGCCCATCGGACCACCCATGGGGCCGCCCATGGGACCACCCATCGGCTGCTGCTGCATGGGGGGCTGACCGCCCATCGGACCCTGGCCCATGCCGCCCTGGCCCATCGGACCCTGGCCCATGCCCTGGCCCATCGGACCCTGACCCATACCGCCCTGGCCCATCGGACCCTGGCCCATCGGACCCTGGCCCATGCCGCCCTGGCCCATCGGACCCTGGCCCATGGGGCCCTGGCCCATCGGACCGGGACCCTGCGGACCGCCCTGGCCACTGGGACCGGCCGGCAGCTGCGGGGCACCGCTCGGCAGCTGCGGGGGGCCACCCATGGGGCCACCCATCTGCTGCTGCGGCGGGCCCGATATGCCGGCGGGCACCGGAGCGCCGGGACCTCGCATGCCCTGCTGCGGCATGCCGCCCTGCTGGGGCATCCCGCCCTGCTGCGGCATTCCACCCTGCTGGGGCATGCCGCCCTGCTGGGGCATGCCGCCCTGCTGGTCCTGCGGCTCCGGGGGCTTGCGCATGTTCTGCTGGTTCTGGGCGGCGGCGCGCGTGGCCGCGGCCAGTTTGGCGCGCAGGTCCTCGTTCTCGCGGAGCAGACGGGTCAGCTCGGCTTCGACCTCGTCGAGGAAGGCATCGACCTCGTCCTCGTCATAGCCTTCTCGGAGGCGGACGGTCGTGAACTGCTTGTTCCGCACGTCCTC
>NZ_JBEYFC010001004.1:0-1376 GCF_040634175.1 Streptomyces sp. NPDC007162 | reverse complement strand
ATCGTCTCCTGCCCGTCCTGCGGCCGCGCCCAGGTCGACGTCTACAAGCTCGCCGAAGAGGTCACCGCGGGCCTCACCGGCATGGAGGTCCCGCTCCGCGTCGCCGTCATGGGCTGTGTCGTCAACGGCCCCGGCGAGGCCCGCGAGGCGGACCTCGGCGTCGCCTCCGGCAACGGCAAGGGCCAGATCTTCGTCAAGGGCGAGGTCATCAAGACGGTCCCGGAGTCCAAGATCGTGGAAACCCTCATCGAGGAGGCCATGAAGCTGGCCGAACAGATGGAGGCGGAGGGCGTGGCTTCGGGCGAGCCCTCGATCTCGGTCGCCGGCTGACTCCGCCGGGAGTGGACGCGCCCCGAAAGGGGCGCGGCGAACTGCGCGACCAGCCAGCACCACCTGCACCCGCGCTCTGGGCGGAGGCCCCCGGGCTCGTAGGCGCACAACCAGGTCACGAAACCCGACGGCACCAACCAGCCAACGGCAACCCGCACCGGGGCGGCACGGCTCAGCTTCCGCAGGTACAGTGCGGAGATCAAGCAGAACCCCTCAGCGTGAGGCCCCGCACGTGTTGACGCAGACCACCTCACGGGTGCTCGAACCGAGTGACCTGGACGCCGCGCTCGCGGTACTCGACCGCGAGCCGGTCGTGAACGCCTTCGTGACCTCACGTGTCCAGGTGGCCGGCCTCGACCCCTGGCGCCTCGGCGGCGAGATGTGGGGCTGGTACGAGGACGGCATGCTCACGTCCCTCTGCTACGCCGGCGCCAACCTCGTCCCGATCTGCGCCACCCCGCGCGCCATCCGCTCCTTCGCCGACCGCGCCCGCAGGGCGGGCCGCCGCTGCTCCTCCATCGTCGGACCCGCCGAGGCGACCGCCCAGCTGTGGCGCCTGTTGGAACCCCACTGGGGTCCGGCCCGCGAGGTCCGCGCCCGCCAGCCCCTGATGGTCACCGACCGCATGTCCGCCGACATCGCCCCGGACCCGTACGTCCGCCGCATCCGCAAGGACGAGATGGAGACGATCATGCCGGCGTGCGTGGCGATGTTCACCGAGGAGGTGGGCGTCTCCCCGCTGGCCGGTGACGGCGGCCTGCTCTACCAGGCGAGGGTCGCCGAACTGGTCGGTTCCGGCCGCTCGTTCGCCCGTCTCGACGAGCACGGCAAGGTCGTCTTCAAGGCGGAGATCGGCGCGGCGACGGCCGAGGCCTGCCAGATCCAGGGTGTCTGGGTGGCCCCCGAGTACCGCGGCCAGGGCCTGGCGGCCCCCGCGATGGCAGCGGTACTCCGCTACGCCCTCGCCGACGTGGCCCCGCTCGTCAGCCTCTACGTGAACGACTTCAACACGGCAGGGGCGTGGGTTGTCACGGAAGCGCGGTCAC
>NZ_JBEYFC010001003.1:0-1378 GCF_040634175.1 Streptomyces sp. NPDC007162 | reverse complement strand
GGTGCCCGCCGTCACCGAGGACCTCAAGCCCGGTGCGATGCAGCTGCTCTGGATCGTCGTGATCTCGACGCGCCACGGAGCAGAGAAGTACGCCAAGTTCGCCTACTCGACCCGCTTCGGCTTCAGCCTGCCGAACGGCACATTGGGCATCGAACAGGGCGCGTACGACTCGATGCTCGCGCTGAGCGATGACGGCGGGGTGCACTACCGAGTGCGCGAGGAGCCGGCCGCGTCACTCGTCGTCGCCGACACGGTCCTCAGCACCTGGCACCCGTGGCCCGACGTGGAGATCACCACCTGGCTGACGGCAGCCGTGCCCTGGCACGTGCGCGTTCACCGCATCCGCACCGCCCGTACCCTGCACACCGCCGAGGGCGGCTTCGCCGTCGACCGGGACGCGGGCACGGACCGCGAGAGCGGGCCGGGACACGCACGGGTATCGGCCCCCGCCGGACTCACGGGACTGCGGGATCTCGACGGCCGGCGCGAGGGCGGGGTCGTCGACTGCCTGCCCGGCACGAACGTCCTCGCACGACGCACCGTACTGCCCGTGCTCGCAGGCAGACTCCCGCCCGGTGAGCACTGGCTGAGGTGTGCGGTGCTCGGCGTACCGGACGGATGCGAAGCCGAGACGGCCTGGCGAGAACCCCCGACCGCAGAAGACCTTCGGACCACCGCGCATCCCCTGGCCACTACGCACCCGACGACCACCACACATCCGACGACCGGAGGCGGGGCATGAGACTCAGACACCTGTCCGTGCTGGCCGCTGTGACCGCACTGCTGACCTTACCGGTCCAGGCAGGCGCGGCCCAGTCAAGCCACACCTACCACGTTGCTCCCCGGGGCAGCGACCACGCAAACGGCACGCAGGCAAGCCCCCTGCGGACGATCGGAGCCTGTCTCGAACGTGTCCGCCCCGGCGATACCTGCCTGATCCACCAGGGCACCTACCGCGAACAGCTCACACCGCCCTCCGGCACCGAGGGCGCCCCGATCACGATCGCCGCCTATGGTGACGGCCCCGTCACCATCGACGGGACCGAGCAGGTGACCGGCTGGAAGGACGCCGGCGACGGACTGATCGCCGCCGACACCGACCTGCCGCCCGATCCCGACTTCAACGCGGTGTTCCTGGACAACGTCCGTGCAGCAGAGGGACGTTGGCCCAACTCCGGCCCCGATCCGCTCAACACCACCTGGGCCGAGGCCGACACCACCTCCACCGACCAGCACATCGACGACACCGACCTGCCCGACGCAGACTGGACGGGCGCCACCGTGCACCTGTGGGCGGGCTCCAACCCCTGGGCCCAGCAGACCGGCACGGTCACCGCCACCTCACAGGGCTGAACCTGGCGAGTCCGCCCCCCGGGTC
>NZ_JBEYFC010001002.1:0-1382 GCF_040634175.1 Streptomyces sp. NPDC007162 | reverse complement strand
AACTGGCCCACCCTCCTCAACCACAACACCAACACACCCCCACACACCGCCCCACACCTCCCCACCTACCCCTTCCAACACCAGCACTACTGGCTCAAAAACGTCCCTTCCGCAGGTGCCGACACCGTCAGTTCAGTGGCCGACCAGCTGCCGGGCATCGCGGAACCGCCCTCGGACACCGGCGTTCTCACCGCCGGCCTCGCCGGACAGTCCACACCGGAACAGGAACGCATCCTGCTGGCCACCGTCCGCCGGGAGACCGCGGCCGTCCTGGGGTTCTCCTCGCCGGACGCCATCGAACCGGACATGGTGTTCAACCAGATCGGCTTCGACTCGGCCACCGCCGTCCAACTGCGCAACCGTCTCAACGCCCTCACCGGCCGCACCCTGCCGGCCACCCTCCTCTTCGACTACCCGACACCACAGGTCCTCGCCGCCTTCCTGCTGGAAGAGCTGGTCGACGACCTGCCGGCCCCCGCGGCCGCGGTGCCGGCGGCCGCCCCGGCGACGACGGACGAGCCGGTCGCCATCGTCGGCATGGCGTGTCGGCTGCCGGGTGGCGTGACCACGCCCGAGGAACTGTGGGACCTCGTACTCGACGGCCGTGACGGCGTCAGTGACTTCCCGACGGACCGAGGCTGGGACCTGGACTCCCTCTTCCACCCCGACCCGGACCACACCGGCACCAGCTACGCCAGGCAAGGCGGCTTCCTGCACGACGCGGGTGAGTTCGACGCCGGGTTCTTCGGCATCTCGCCCCGCGAGGCGCTGGCCGTGGACCCGCAGCAGCGGCTCATGCTGGAGACGTCGTGGGAGGCGCTGGAACGGGCCGGTCTGGACCCCACTGCCCTGCGCGGCACGGACGTCGGTGTCTTCTCCGGCGTGACCTATCACAACTACGGGTCTGGCGTGGAACCCGTGCCCGCCGAGCTGGAGGGCATGCTCGGTCTCGGCGCCTCGGCCAGCGTGCTGTCGGGCCGGGTGTCGTACGCGCTCGGCTTCGAGGGCCCGTCGGTCGCCGTGGACACCGCCTGCTCCTCCTCTCTCGTGGCACTGCACCTGGCCGCACAGGCCCTGCGGGCGGGAGAGTGCTCGATCGCACTGGCCGGTGGTGTCACGGTGATGCCGACGCCCGGCATCTTCATAGCCTTCTCGCGGCAACGCGGCATGTCGGTCGACGGCCGCTGCAAGTCCTTCGCGGCATCTGCCGACGGCACGGGATGGGCCGAGGGCGCGGGCGTGCTGGCGTTGGAACGGCTCTCGGACGCCCGGCGCAACGGCCACCGAGTGCTGGCGGTGGTGCGTGGCTCGGCCGTCAACCAGGACGGTGCCTCCAACGGCCTCACCGCTCCCAACGGTCCTTCCCAACAACGGGTGATCCG
>NZ_JBEYFC010001001.1:0-1385 GCF_040634175.1 Streptomyces sp. NPDC007162 | reverse complement strand
GTTCCGGCACCGGCTGCCTGACGTCGGCGTGAGTTAAGGCCCCGCTCCCCTTCGGGGGAGCGGGGCCTCGTGTCTTTTGTCTTTGAGGGGCGCGGGGAACTTCGCGAGCAACCCACGAAGGCCGTGAGTTCCCGAACCACCATCACCCCTACGGCGATAAGGCGATATCAGCCGCCCTCACTGATCAGCGAACTCCTTGCTGACCGCCTCGTACACACCCTTGGCCACATCCCCCAGCCGCGGCCCGGCCAACCACCCCGAACTCACCGGCCCGATGGACGTGTTGGACACCAGCGCCGCCTTCCCGTCGGCCCCCTTCTCCACCCAGCCACCGCCGGACGCCCCGCCGGTCATCGTGCACCCGATCCGGTACATCGTCGGTGCCGAGGCATCGATCGACAGCCGCCCCGGCTTGTCCGCGCACTGGTACAGCAACGACCCGTCGTACGGTTTGGCCGCCGGATACCCGGTGGCCGTGAGGCTCGGCTCCTTCGGAACGGCCGGCGCGTCGAAGTCCACCGGCAGCGCCGAACCGACCGTCTCCTCCAGGGACTTGCCGCCACTGCCCTGCTCGGGAGTCACATGGATCACGGCGTAGTCGTACGACGCGCCCTGGCCGCCGGTCTCCCCGCCCTGGTCGATCCACTGCTGCGAGGTCCGCGCCCCGTCCCCCCACCACACGCCGTACGGCGCGACCTCCGACCGGGTGGCCTTCGCCAGCGCCGCCCCGGTCAGACCTTTGTCGTTGTACGACGGCACGAACGCGAGGTTGCGGTACCAGCCGCCCTTCTTGCCGGCGTGCACACAGTGCCCCGCCGTCCATACCAGGTTGGACTTGCCCGGGTGTGCGGGGTCCTCGACGACCGTCGCCGAGCAGACCATCGTGCCCTCGGGGGAGTCGAAGAAGACCTTCCCGGCCGAGGCCGCCGCGGCGTGGTACGTCGGCCGCACCGCCCTCGCCCGGACGGGTGCCGGGGCCGGGTCGGTCACGCCCTGGTCACCGGAGAGGTCGTTGTCGTCGACGCCCTTGTGCTGGTCCGGGTCGTCGGCGTCCCGCATCCGGTCCGGGTTCCACAGGCCCTTGATGATGGGGTTGATGAAGTCGTCGGCCTCACGCAGCCAGTCGTCCCTGTCCCACTTCTTCCAGGCGCCGTTCTTCCACTTGTCGATGTCGATCCCGTGCTCTTTGAGCTTGTTCCTGATGTCGGCCGGGATCTTGATCTTGCCGTCGCGGGGGTCGGCGGGGGCGGCCGCGGCCGCCGGGCCGCCGGCGTGGTCGTCGCCCGAGCCGTTGCAGGCGGTGGCTGTGGTTCCTGTACTTCGCTGCTGTACCGCTTGAGCCCCACGCTTCGAACCGGACGCGACGCGACCACATTCCGAGCAAC
>NZ_JBEYFC010001000.1:0-1397 GCF_040634175.1 Streptomyces sp. NPDC007162 | reverse complement strand
ATCCTCCTCAACGCCGGGCACGAGACATCCGCGAACATGATCGCGCTGGGCACCCTCACGTACCTGGAGGACACAGCGGGCGGTCGGAACGTCATCCTGATAGACATCGGCGGCTACTTCGCGCCGTGCCTCGACACCCTGGTAGAGAAGTTCTCCGGCCGCGTCCTCGGCGTCGTCGAGGACACAGAGAACGGACACCAGCGGTACGCGGCACTCGACCGCCTGCCCTGCCCCGTCGTCTCGGTGGCCCGCTCCCCGCTGAAGGACTGCGAGGACCACCTAGTGGGCCGGTCCATCGTCTTCTCGACCGACGCCCTCGTACGCGCCCGCGGCGACATTCTGACCAGCCGAAACGCCTGCGTCATCGGGTTCGGCAAGGTCGGCCGGGCCATCGCTCAGACGCTGCGCGCCCAAGACCTGCGCGTCACCGTCCACGACACCGATCCGGTCAAGAGAGTGCAGGCGCATTCCCATGGCTTCCGTACGAGCGCGTCGACGGCCGAGGCGCTCCGGGAGGCGGAACTTGTCCTGTGTGCCACCGGCAACCTCGCTCTCCGCCAGGGCGATTTCTCCGCCCTGCGTAACGGGGCGTACCTCGCCTCGGTGACGTCCTCAGAGGACGAACTTGAACTCGGCAGCCTCCATGGCCTCTACAAGCGCACCCCGGTCAGCGAGCATTTGACGCGTTACGAGATCACGGGCCACTACTTCTACGTCCTTGCTGACGGCGGCGCCGTCAACTTCGTGCACGGCGCCGCCGTCGGCTCATACATCCATCTCGTTCAGGCCGAGATACTCGCCGCCACAGCGGCCCTTAGCCACGGCCGCTTCCAGTCCGGTCTCCACGAAATGTCCGCACCCGACCGCCAGGCCATCGGCAGGATCTGGTTCGACTACTTCGACAGGTGATTCCATGCCGCCTTCCCCCGACCACATCCGTGCCACCGTTGAGGGGTACCTCACCCGCCACCCGTCCGAGCGGGACACCCTGGCTGCGCTCTTCGTCGTCCTTACCGGCGGGGACGATCCGAGCAGCCGCAAGACCTTTCCCACGCACGTCACGTGCAGCGCCATCGTCATCGACAGCAACGACCGGGTGCTCCACATTCAGCACAACGCCACGGGCAAGGCTCTCGCGCCCGGTGGCCACAACGAGCCAGGGGACAAAGACCTTCCCGGTGCCGCCCTTCGTGAACTGGGCGAGGAGGCCGGCATTCCTCGCGATGCCGTCGTCCCCCTCCCCGGCTTTGAGACCGTGCCGCTGGACATCGACGTACACGACATCGCCGCCAACCCCGCGAAGGGCGAGCCGACACACCAGCACGTGGACTTCCGCTGGGCCTGACCCTGTCCTGCCAGTCCTCCTTCGGGCCGAACACGCCGTGACGCTTCAAACC
>NZ_JBEYFC010000999.1:0-1397 GCF_040634175.1 Streptomyces sp. NPDC007162 | reverse complement strand
GGCGCGGTCTACGTGTGGATCGTGATCATCATGGTCTTCTCGTTCAGGCCGCCGGACTCACCGCTGTAGTCGAGGCCGGCGGTGTTGGAGGTGACACCGTGGCTCATCTCGTGGCCGGCCACGTCGAGGGCGGTCAGCGGGTCCGCGTTGCCGGAGCCGTCGCCGTACGTCATGCAGAAGCAGCTGTCGTCCCAGAACGCGTTCACGTACGAGTTGCCGTAGTGCACGCGCGAGTAGGCGCCGACGCCGTTGTTCTTGATGCCGCTGCGCCCGAAGGTGTTCTTGTAGAAGTCCCAGGTCTCGGCGGCCCCGTAGTGCGCGTCGGCGCCCGCGGTGGCGGCGTTCGACGTCGTCCCGTTGCCCCAGGTGTTGCTCGACTGCGAGAACAGCGTGCCGGTGCCCGACGTCCCGTGGTTCAGGTTGTACGTCTTGTGGCCGCCGCGGTCGCCGTCGGTCAGGTTGTACGTCGAGCCCGACTGGGTCGTCGACAGCGACACCGTCCCGCTGTACTGGGTGTTGCCGGTGCCGGTGACGTTCTCGATGCCCTGGTACTCGAAGAGCTTCTTGCCGGTGGTGGCGTCGGTGATGACGTGCAGCTGGTTGGGCGTGCCGTCGTCCTGGAAGCCGCCGACGACCGTCTCGTAGGCGAGGACGGGGGTGCCGGAGCCGGCCCAGATCACCTTGCGGGCGCCGTCGGCGGCCGACTTGGTGGAGCCGAGGGCCCTGGCGGCCGTGAGGGCCGACTTCTCGGCGCTCGCCGCGCTCCTGGCCGGGGTGAGGTCGGCGACCTTGAGCGTGGCGTTGTTCGCCTTGACGACGCGCTCGGTGGCGCCCGACTTCGCGGTGTCGACGATCAGGTCGCCGCCGAGCACGGGCAGGCCCGCGTAGGTGCGCTCGTAGCGCGTGTGCAGCGTGCCGTCGGCGTCCTTGACGACGTCCTTGACGACCAGCTTCTCCTTGGCGCCGAGGCCTATCGACCTGGCGGTGGCGGCCCGCTCGGTGCTCGCGTCGCGCAGCAGTTCGGCGCGTTGCGAGGGGGACAGCCGGACGGCCGCGTGGGCCGGGTCGATCCTGCCGGGGTGCGGTGCGGCCGGGGCGGCGCTGGCGGCGCCCGACTGGACGGCGGCGGCGATCAGGGCGCTGACGCCGGCGAGGGCCACTACTGCGGTGCGGTGGGGGGTGCGTCTGCGAGAGGAACTGCTTCTCAACACTGACTCCTTCTGCGTGGCCGCGGGTCGCGCGGCCAGGGGAGATCCGGGCCGCGGGTGGGCGGTCCGGGCAGAACTCGGCGGAACGCGGAACCATGTGCGCGTGCAGTGCCGGACTCGGCAGCCTCGAAGGTGACTCTGTGGGGTTGCTGTGAGTCGGCCGTGGGAAGAGTGGCAGCAGAAAACGTC
>NZ_JBEYFC010000998.1:0-1405 GCF_040634175.1 Streptomyces sp. NPDC007162 | reverse complement strand
CGAGCATCACTCGGCACGGACGGCCGGTCGCCCGCCCCGTTCCCGCGCTGCCCGAGGCACACATACGGCCGCAGCTGATGCGTCTCGCCCTGCTGCCGCCGGTCGCGGTGGCGCTCAGCGGCTGCGCGGCCGTCCTCTTCACGATCCGCTCCACCGGCGCGCGCCCCGGCCTCGGCCTGCTGGCCGTGCTCGCCGGAGCGCTCTCGGTGACGGCCGCGGGCATCGTGATCGCCGCCGTGGCCGCGGGCCGCGCCGCCCGCTCGGTCAGCGACCGGGTGGACGTGCTGCGCCGCAACGCCGCCCGCGGGGAGACCGATCTGCGCGCGCTCGTCGACGCGCTGCGCCGTGGCGAGAACCCGCCCCAGCGCAAGCCGCGCGGCGGACCGCCCGAGGACGCCGACGACTTCGAACTGCTCGCCGCCGACCTGTCCCGCGCGCACGACGGCGCCGTCACCGCCGTCGTGCAGGCCGCCCAGCTCTCCAGCCAGGCGGGCAGCGAACAGAAGCTGGAGGTCTTCGTCAACCTGGCGCGGCGGCTTCAGTCCCTCGTGCACCGGGAAATCTCCATCCTCGACGACCTGGAGAACGAGATCGAGGACCCGGACCTTCTCAAGGGCCTCTTCCACGTCGACCACCTGGCCACCCGCATCCGGCGGCACGCCGAGAACCTCGCCGTGCTCGGCGGCGCCGTCTCGCGGCGGCAGTGGAGCAACCCCGTCTCCATGACCGAGGTGCTGCGCTCCGCCATCGCCGAGGTCGAGCAGTACTCCCGGGTCAAACTCGTCCCGCCGATCGACGGCGAACTGCGCGGGCACGCCGTCGCCGACGTCATCCACCTCCTCGCCGAACTCGTCGAGAACGCCACGGTGTTCTCCGCCCCGCACACCCAGGTGCTGCTCCGCGCCAACCTCGTCACCTCCGGTCTGGCGGTCGAGGTCGAGGACCGCGGACTCGGCATGCCGGTCGGCGAACAGTCCAAGATGAACGCCCTGCTCGCCGACCCCGACCAGGTCAACGTCGCCAGCCTGCTGGCCGACGGCCGCATCGGCGTGTTCGTCGTCTCCCAGCTCGCCCGCCGCCACGGCATCCAGGTGCGCCTGCAGACCAACATCTACGGCGGCGTCCAGGCCGTTCTCGTCGTCCCGCAGGCCCTGCTGGGCACGGCGCCGGGCGTCCTCGGCGCCGTACCGCAGCCGCGTGACACGGTGACCGCAGGCGGTGCGCCGACGGCGCCGGGCGGTGCGCCTGGCACCGGGACCGCGCGGCCGTCCGACCGCACGGGGGCACTGGAGGGCGGCAAGGGCGGCACCGCGGGGGCCGACACCGGCACCGGGAACCGGGCGGCGACCAGGACCGGGGCGTTGCGCAGGACGGAGGACCGGGCGGCCGACGTCATCGTTCGACC
>NZ_JBEYFC010000997.1:0-1417 GCF_040634175.1 Streptomyces sp. NPDC007162 | reverse complement strand
GTTGTGCGGGGTCGGGGTGACGTCCTGGATGGAGCCGACCTCGAGGCCCGTGGCCTGCAGGGAGCGGATCGCGGTCTCACGACCGGAACCCGGGCCCTTCACGAACACGTCGACCTTGCGCATGCCGTGCTCCTGGGCGCGGCGGGCAGCCGACTCGGCGGCCATCTGCGCGGCGAACGGCGTGGACTTCCGGGAACCCTTGAAGCCGACGTGGCCGGCGGAGGCCCAGGAGATCACGTTGCCCGACGGGTCCGTGATGGAGACGATCGTGTTGTTGAACGTGCTCTTGATGTGCGCGTGGCCGTGAGCGACGTTCTTCTTTTCCTTGCGGCGCACCTTCTTGGCAGCGCCCTGACGACCCTTGGGGGGCATCTACAAACTCCTACGGGGAGGTGGTCGGTCCTACAGCGAAGACCGCTGATGAAGCGTTGTCCGCTGAGGACTACTTCTTGCCCGGCTTCTTCTTGCCGGCGATGGCGCGACGCGGGCCCTTGCGGGTGCGGGCGTTGGTGCTGGTGCGCTGACCGCGGACGGGCAGGCCGCGACGGTGACGCAGACCCTGGTAGCAGCCGATCTCGACCTTGCGGCGGATGTCGGCCTGGATCTCGCGACGGAGGTCACCCTCGGTCTTGATGTTGTTGTCGACGTACTCACGAATCGCGACGAGCTGCTCTTCGGTGAGGTCCCGGACACGGGTGTTCGGGTCGATACCGGTCTCGGCCAGCGTCTGCTGGGAGAGTGTCCGGCCGATGCCGAACACGTAGGTGAGGGCGACCTCCACGCGCTTTTCGCGCGGGATGTCAACACCGGAAACGCGTGCCATTCAATGGCTCCTGGTGATCTTCGGAGGTCTTCCGCAGAACCGGCTCCCAGCCGCCGTACCAGGTACGAACTGGGTCCCCGGCCTCCGAACCGGGGGTGTCAGGCACCTTCGGCGCCTGGATTCTGCGTATGAACAAATTCAGCTTGCGTCGCGCGAATCTCTGCGGGTGCAGAGGGATCGGTCGTGCGTCAGCCCTGGCGCTGCTTGTGGCGCGGGTTCTCGCAGATGACCATGACCCGACCGTGACGGCGGATCACCCTGCACTTGTCGCAGATCTTCTTGACGCTCGGCTTGACCTTCATGGTGAGGTTCTCCGGGTCAGTGCCATCACCCCGCAAGGTTCCCGGGGTGCGGGCAAGATCTACTTGTAGCGGTAGACGATCCGGCCACGCGTCAGGTCGTACGGAGACAGCTCCACCACGACCCGGTCGTCAGGGAGGATGCGGATGTAGTGCATGCGCATCTTGCCGCTGATGTGTGCCAGGACCTGGTGGCCGTTCTGGAGCTCGACCTTGAACATGGCGTTCGGAAGAGACTCGACGACAGTGCCCTCGATCTCGATGGCACCTTGCTTCTTGGCCACGCAGATCGGAA
>NZ_JBEYFC010000996.1:0-1418 GCF_040634175.1 Streptomyces sp. NPDC007162 | reverse complement strand
GTCTGGCCCTCCTCGCGCTCCTTGGGGAAGACACCGTGGTGCCCGCGGGCCCTGAGTCACGGCCAGTGCGCGGAGCACCATGGGCTTCCCTTCAGTCGTCCACGGATCCGGGGCGGCCGTCGCTTCACGAGCCGACCCCCGGATGTCACGTGGGCATCGCACCACACGCTGCGCGTTCATATGGGGAACGTGACGCTCCAGTCACTCGAACGGCCTTCAGGGCCTCGTTCACCCAGGGGACGGAGCGGCGCGGGAGCCCGGATGCACCGGGGGACGCGGGTGACGGCCCGTCGGCTGGCGCGTCATGTACGGAACGCGGTCGGTGTCGGGCCGGCGGGACGGCGTGGCCGAGGAGCACTACGGTTTCGTCCTCGCGGACAGCCGCCTGCGTGGCCAACCGTTCGCTACGGGCCGGCCGTTCCGGACCGGCTCACCCCGGCTCTGCGCGGTCGGCGACCTCCACGGTGCGCGACGGCCGGTCCCCGTTCCGTGCTCCCTGCCGTGCCCTTCGTGACCGCCTCGTGCCAGGCAGCGCTTCGTTCTCCGGGAGCGGGTCAGTCCTGCCGGACGCGGCGGGGTGCGTCCGCGATGAGCGAGCCGCGGTGTCCCATCAGTCGCATGCCCTGCCGGTAGGCCCACACGGCGCGTTCGCTCTCTCCGCTCTTCTCCAGGATCTCGCCCAGCTCCGACCAGGCGAAGGCGGCCTGTCGCCCGGCCTCGGAGGCTTCGAGCAGCAGGGCACTGCGCTCGTACGCCGCGTGCACCGCCTCGTGGTCCTCCTGGATGAGATAGGCCGCGGCGAGGACGAGATGGACGCGGGCGCTCTCCAGGCGGTGCTCGGGCCCCAGTTGTCGCAGGGCGGTCTCGGCGTGCCGGATGGCGTTCTCGGGCCGGCCGAGCATGACCTCGGCTCGGGCGAGCGCGGCTTCCACGTACGCGATGTCGAGACTGCTGCCCAGCGTCCGCAGGGTCGCGGCGCTCTGTTCGAGAAGCGTCTTGGCGACTGCGGGGTTGGGGCTCTCCGACTGGAGGAGCACCGTGGCCTGGGCGTTGCGCACCCGGGCCAGGGCGCGCTCGTCGTCGCCCTCGGCGTAGATGGCGACGGCCTTCTTGATCAGCTCCAGTGCCTCGCTCGACCTGCCGCGTCGGTGCAGCACGACACTCGCGTTCCAGTAGGCGCCGCCCAGCGCCCTGCGGTCGGACATGACCTCGGCGCGGCTGATGGCCTCGCCCGCGAGGAAGTTCGCCCGGTGCAGGTCGCCACGCTCGCAGTACACGCCGATCAGCGTGGACAGCAGCTCCAGCTGGGGGACCGTGGGTGGCAGGTCCTCGGCATCCGCTTCGGACAGGGCGGACTCGGCGACGTCGATGGCATGCGAGAGATCACCTCCGCTGTCCCCACCAAGGACGGTGTGATA
>NZ_JBEYFC010000995.1:0-1419 GCF_040634175.1 Streptomyces sp. NPDC007162 | reverse complement strand
AAAGATTTGGCATGGACACTTCCCGTCAACACGCGCGGTTGGTACGAAAGTTGTGGCAGAGATCCTGCTAAAGGGAGGTTCCATGAGACGTTCCCACAGTTCTCCGACGCCCAACTCGCGCTGAGGACGGGCAACGTCAAGGTGGCCGCGGGCGACGTGCCGACACTCGGCTACGCCGTCGCCCAGGAGGGCGGCTCCTCGTTCGAGGTCGTCAAGGACCCGGCGGCCCCGAACGGCTACCAGAGTTCTCTCACCGGCATCTGTGTCCCCAAGGACGAGCCGAAACTGCGCGACGCCATCCGACGCGCCGTACAGGCACTCATGGACGACGGGACTTACGCCGACATCCTCGCCAAGTACGGCGCCTCGGGCATCGCCATAGACAAGGCCGCCGTCAACCAGGCCCAGGGGTGACCGAGATGACCGCCACCAACTCTGAAGCGCTCGCACCAGCAGCCCCAGCCGGGGAGCAACTCACCGTACGGCGCCTGCGCCGCCGCGGCCGTACCGTTGCCGCCGTGCTCGTCGGTGCCGCGACCCTGGGTATCGCCTGGTCCTTCGCGGCCAACCCGAATCTCGACTGGCCCACCGTCGGCGCCTACCTGTTCGCCCAACTGACCATCAAGGGCGTTTGGGTCACCCTCTACCTCACGGTGATCAGCATGCTGATCGGCCTCGTCGGTGGTACGGCGCTCGCGGTGATGGCGCTGTCGGACAACTACGTGCTGCGGGCGGTGGCCACCGGCTACACGACCTTGTTCCGCGGTACACCGCTGCTGGTGCAGATCATCTTCTGGGGATTTTTCGGGGCCTTCTTCCCGCAGGTGACCATCGGGATTCCCTTCACGGACGTGGTCTTCTACTCCGAGCAGACCTCCAGCCTGATTTCCGCGACCACGGCCGCCATCCTTGCCCTGGGCCTCAACGAGGCCGCCTACGCCTCGGAGATCGTCCGCTCCGGCATCCAGTCGGTCGATCCCGGGCAGCGCGAGGCCGCCTCGGCCCTGGGCCTGGGCCCCGCCGCCACGATGCAGCGCATCGTGCTGCCCCAGGCGATGCGCGTGATCGTGCCGCCGATGGGCAACGAGGTCGTCAACATGCTGAAGACCACCTCTCTGGTCTCTGTGATCGCGGGCAACGATCTCATGACCAACCTCCAGCAGGTCTACTCTGGAGCGCATCGGCTCCGGCCGCCTGAACGTCGCCGGCGAACTCATCGACTACCGGCAGGAGGGCACCGTCCTGCACGAATTGGCCGAGAAGGCCATCGCCAGGCAGCGCAGCCGCATCGGCATGGTCTTCCAGCAGTTCAACCTCTTCCCGCACCTCACCGCGCTGCAGAACATCACCGAGGCACCGCGCCGCGTGCTGCGTGAGCCGGGCGCCGCCGAGGCACGGGCCCGTGAACTGCTCGAACAG
>NZ_JBEYFC010000994.1:0-1422 GCF_040634175.1 Streptomyces sp. NPDC007162 | reverse complement strand
GCTCCCGCCAGCCGGTCTAGTCGATCAGCGGCAGGACCGTCACCATGCGGCAGCCCGCGTGGAACAACAACTCCTGGGGCTACGACACCATCAACGCGCCGTTCGCCGGCGGGACGATGTACCTGGAGAACAACTACGCGTTCCTGCGGCAGGCCGGCCAGTGGTATCTCGACTCGTCCACCGGTGACCTGTACTACCGCGCCCAGCCGGGGCAGAACCCCAACGCCCTCGACGTCGAGCTGCCCGGGCTGCAGAACCTCCTCGGCATCAGCGGCAGTTACGGCTCACCGGTGACGGGTCTGAGCTTCACCGGCATCCGGTTCACGGGTACCTCCTGGCTCGGCCCCGGCGGACCCGACGGCTACGCGGACCAGCAGAGCGGCGCGCACATCACCGGCGCCTTTGCGATGCCTGCCAACTGGCTGAGCACCTGCACGTCGGGATGCCAACAGTTCGAGGCCACCCGCAACCACTGGGCGCAGATGCCCGCGGCCGTCCAGGTCTCCGCCGCCACCGGCATCACGTTCTCCGGCGACACGTTCTCCGAACTCGGGCAGGCCGGACTGGGCGTGGGCAACGACGGTGTCGCCACGGCCTCCGGTACCGGTCTCGGCGCGAGCGGCATCACCGTCACCGGTAGCACCTTCACCGACATCGCCGGCAGTGGCATCCAGGTCGGCGGGATCCAGCCGGACGCGCACCACCCGAGCAATCCGCAGATGACCAACCAGAACATCACCATCAGCAACAACAGGGTCAGCGGGGTGGGGACCGACTACAAGGAGACCGCCGCCATCCTGTCCACCTACGTCACCAACGCGACGATCACCCACAACCAGTGCGACCACCTGCCCTACGACGGCATCGACATCGGCTGGGGCTGGGGCGCCAACGACCCGGGCGGCAGCCAGGACTACGTCAACCGGGGCACGTACAACTACCAGCCCGTGTACAGCACCCCCACGACGCTGAAGAACAACACCGTCACCCACAACCTGATCTACGACACCAAGAACGCGATGTTCGACGGAGGCAGCATCTACAACCTGTCCGCGAGCCCCGGCTCGGTGATCTCCGAGAACTACATGTACGACAACAACCGCACCACCGCGCTGTACCTCGACGAGGGCTCCCGGTATCTGACGGTGTCGCACAACGTGGTTCAGGACGCGGGCAATTGGGCGCTCACCAACGCCAACGCGAACAACCACACCGACGACAGCACCTTCTCCGGCAACTGGTACAACGGCGGCAACACGTACGTGGCCACCGGGCCTCCGCACAACAACGTCCTCACCGGCAACGTCCAGGTCAGCGGTACCAATTGGCCGTCGGGCGCGCAGCAGGTGATCCAGCAGGCGGGCGTCCAGTCCTCGGACGGCGGTGGCGGATTCCCCACCGGCTACCACCAGGTGGTGATCG
>NZ_JBEYFC010000993.1:0-1426 GCF_040634175.1 Streptomyces sp. NPDC007162 | reverse complement strand
GGACGGCCGATCAGAACGTGCGCTTCAGCAGGCCGAGCAGCGCCTCCCAGTGCCGCTCGGACGCCTCGGCGGAGTAGGCCGGGGTGTCGGCCTGCGTGTAGCCGTGGTCGGCACCCCGGTAGATCTCGCAGGTGTTGCGGACCCCGGCGGCGTCGAGCGCCTCCTGGAAGGCGCGGATCTGCTCCTCGGTCATCGAGTGGTCCTGGTCCGCGAAGCCGAAGTACAGCTCGGCGGTGACCCGGTCGGCCAGCAGGTGCGGGCTGTCGGCGTCCTCGGTGACCATCCGGCCGCCGTGGAAGCCGCCGGCGGCCGCGACCCGGTCCGGGAACACGGCGGCGGTCCGCATGGTGAGCCGGGCGCCCATGCAGTAACCGGTGATCGCCACCGGCCCGTCGGCCACCAGCGGGCTCCGCGCCAGCCAGTCCAGGTAGGCGGCCGAATCCCGGTCGGTGAGCTCCGGCGTCAGCGACATCATGACCGGCATGATCTGCTGCCAGATCGTGGGGTCCGCGGAGGGGTCGATGAACTCGGGGAGGTCGAACACCGGGGTCCGGCCGTGGCGGTAGAAGACGTTCGGGACGAGAACGGTGTAGCCCTCGCCGGCGAGCCGGTCCGCCATCGCCTTCAGGTGCGGGCGGATCCCGTAGGCGTCCTGGTAGAAGAGCACACCTGGGTGGGGGAGTCCGTCGGCCGGGTGGGCCAGGTAGGCGTCGGCGACACCGTCCGCGGTCGTGATGTCCACGTCGGTTCCCTGTACGGCGGTCATGGCGCAAGTGCCTCTCTGTGGAGTCGGCGGCGGGGGTGTGGGACACCCGGCGCGGCATGTCTTGATCATCGTGGCACGCGCGGGTGGGCGAGCCCGCCCGGGGGAGCCGGAACCGGTCACTCGAAGCGCGAGGTGTCACCCGCGCCGCGGCGGACGATCTCCGCCTCGCCGCCCGAGAAGTCGATGACCGTGGTCGGCTCGGTGCCGCACTCCCCGGAGTCGACCACCGCGTCCACCGAGTGGTCGAGCCGGTCCTTGATCTCCCAGCCCTGGGTCAGCGGCTCCTCCTCGTCCGGCAGCAGCAGGGTGCTGGACAGCAGCGGCTCGCCCAGCTCCGCCAGCAGGGCCTGGGTGACCACGTGGTCGGGGATGCGGACGCCGACGGTCTTCTTCTTCGGGTGCAGCAGCTTGCGCGGGACCTCACGGGTGGCCGGGAGGATGAAGGTGTAGCTGCCGGGTGTGGACGCCTTCACGGCCCGGAACACGTCGTTGTCCACCCGCACGAACTGGCCGAGCTGGGCGAAGTCGCGGCACATCAGAGTGAAGTGGTGCCGGTCGTCCAGATGCCTGATGGTGCGGATCCGGTCGATGCCGTCCCGGCTGCCGAGCTGGCAGCCCAGTGCGTAGCACGAGTCGGTCGGGTATGCGATGAGCGAGCCC
>NZ_JBEYFC010000992.1:0-1433 GCF_040634175.1 Streptomyces sp. NPDC007162 | reverse complement strand
TTGTGCTATTCCGATACAGGGCAGGATCCCGTGACGCAGCGCCATGACCATCTTGATGACCCCGGCCACACCCGCCGCGGCCTGAGTGTGACCGATGTTGGACTTGAGGGACCCCAGCCACAACGGCCGGTCGCCGGGACGGTCCTGGCCATACGTGGCCAGCAGCGCCTGCGCCTCGATCGGATCACCGAGCCTGGTACCCGTCCCATGGGCCTCCACCGCATCCACGTCAGCCGACGACAGACCGGCAGCCGCCAGAGCCTGACGGATCAAACGCTGCTGGGACGGACCGTTCGGAGCCGTCAGACCGTTCGACGCACCGTCCTGGTTCACCGCACTCGACCGCATGACCGCGAGGACCTCGTGGCCGTTGCGCACGGCGTCGGACAGCCGCTCCAACACAATCATGCCAGCGCCCTCGGACCAGCCCGCGCCGTCGGCCGCCTCGGCGAACGACTTGCAACGGCCGTCCGCGGCCATGCCGCCCTGGACCGTGAAGCCGATGAACACGTCCGGCTCGGCCATCACCGTGACACCACCGGCCAGCGCCAGCGAGCACTCCCCGGCTCGCAGAGCCTGGGCCGCCAGGTGCATCGAGACCATCGATGAGGAGCAGGCGGTGTCCACGCTGACCGCGGGACCCTCCAGCCCCAGCGCATACGCAACCCGCCCCGAGATCGCACTGCTCGCCGCGCCGGTGATCATGTGGCCCTGCACGTCCATGCCGCTGCGGGCAACGAGTTCGGTGTAGCCGGACTGGTAGGCGCCTGCGAAGACGCCGGTGGGGCTGCCGGCCAGGGAGTGGGGATCGATTCCCGCCTGTTCCAGCGCCTCCCACGACACCTCCAGCAACAACCGTTGCTGCGGGTCGGTGGCGAGGGCCTCGCGGGGCGAGATGCGGAAGAACGCCGCGTCGAACTCGTCCACCCCGTCGACGAAGCCGCCTTCGCTCGCCGCGGAAGCGGCCGTCCTGGAAACGGTTCCCAGGAGGCGGCCGAGGTCCCAGCCGCGGTCGGTCGGGAACGGCGCGACGCCGTCGGCCTCGTCGGCCACCAGCTGCCACAGGTCGTCGGGATTCATGACACCGCCAGGGAAGCGGCAGGCCATGCCCACGATGACGACCGGGTCGTCGGTCACCGGCGGGAGCGCCGGGACGGTCACCGGAACCGCCGGACGTACCTCGTCGAACCCGGCGGCCAGGTGGGCCGCGAGCCGGGCCACGGTCGGGTAGTCGAACACCGCGCTGGACGCCAGGCGCAGGCCGGTCCGGGTCTTCAGCACGTTGCGCAGCTCGACCGCCGTCAGGGAGTCCAAGCCGAGCTCCTTGAACGGCTGGTCGGCGCTGATCCGCGTGCCCGGGGCTGGAGAGCGAGGTCGTCAAGCTGCTGCCCGCCCTGACCATCACGCCGGAGGAACTGGACGAGGGGCTCAGC
>NZ_JBEYFC010000991.1:0-1438 GCF_040634175.1 Streptomyces sp. NPDC007162 | reverse complement strand
CGATGAAGGAGCCCGCGGTGAGTGCTGACCCGACGCAGACGCTCGCTTTCGACACGAGCTGCCACCTGTTCGACGGGTGTGGCTTCCCGGCTCCGCGCGGCACCGCGCCGCGGCGCGCCGCCGCAGGCTGACACTGGCCGTGGCCGGCGTACTGGTGGCCGCAGCGGTGGGCGTGGGCGCCTGGCTGGCGTCCTCGGACGACGACTCGCCCCCGCAGCAGACACACAGCACATCAACCCCGTGACCGACCCGCCCGCACCCTCCCCGACCCCGACCCCGCCCGCAGCCCCCGGCTCCCAGAGCGGACCGCCGCTTCCTGGGGTGGTCCTCCCGGTCTCCGGAGCGGGCCGCCGTCTCCTGTGGTGGGGCTCTCCGGCCTCCGAAGCGGACCCTGGCCCCCGAAGCGGACCCCCGGGCCCCTGGAGCGGCCCCCCGTCCACCGGAACCGCCCCCCAGCCCCCGGAAGGGAGGCGGCGCCCGAACCCGTCGGCCGTCCATGGTTGGCGGAGCCGTTACGCTGGAGGCGTGGCAGTCGTCGATGTATCCGAAGAGCTAAAGTCCCTCTCCTCGACCATGGAGTCGATCGAGGCCGTTCTGGACCTCGACAAGCTGAGGGCAGACATCGCCGTGCTCGAGGAGCAGGCGGCCGCGCCGTCCCTGTGGGACAACCCGGACGAGGCGCAGAAGATCACCAGCAAGCTCTCCCACCTCCAGGCCGAGGTCAGGAAGGCGGAGGCGCTGCGCGGGCGGATCGACGATCTCGCCGTCCTCTTCGAGATGGCCGAGGAGGAGGACGACCCGGACACCCGCGCCGAGGCCGAGTCCGAGCTCGCCGCCGTCAAGAAGGCGCTGGACGAGATGGAGGTCCGGACGCTGCTCAGCGGTGAGTACGACTCCCGCGAAGCGCTCGTGAACATCCGCGCGGAGGCCGGCGGCGTCGACGCCGCCGACTTCGCCGAGAAGCTCCAGCGCATGTACCTGCGCTGGGCCGAGCAGCACGGATACAAGACCGAGGTCTACGAGACGTCGTACGCCGAAGAGGCCGGCATCAAGTCGACCACCTTCGCCGTCCAGGTGCCGTACGCCTATGGCACCCTCTCCGTGGAGCAGGGCACGCACCGCCTCGTGCGCATCTCGCCGTACGACAACCAGGGGCGCCGCCAGACCTCCTTCGCCGGCGTCGAGATCCTCCCGGTGGTCGAGCAGACCGACCACATCGAGATCGACGAGTCCGAGCTGCGGGTGGACGTGTACCGCTCCTCGGGCCCCGGCGGCCAGGGCGTCAACACCACCGACTCCGCGGTGCGCCTGACCCACATCCCCACCGGCATCGTCGTCTCCTGCCAGAACGAGCGGTCGCAGATCCAGAACAAGGCGACCGCGATGACACGGAGCAGCGCACCGCCGTCCGGGGACGTCAGCAGCTGGACCTGGCCGC
>NZ_JBEYFC010000990.1:0-1439 GCF_040634175.1 Streptomyces sp. NPDC007162 | reverse complement strand
GATGAAACTATGCAAAGCAACCATGGGGTAATCGACACAGAGTTACTGCTGGTTGCTCATCGTGCCGTTCCCGCGGGGTTCCCGTCTAGGACAAAAGCACCCCTCCGTGACGCTCGCGGAGGGGTGCTATGTCCAATTATCTGGCATTTTGTTGTGCCCCCGGCAGGATTCGAACCTGCGACACCCGCTTTAGGAGAGGGCCTATTGATGGCCCTGTCCGGCTTGGCTTTTCCCTGGTTGCGCTGTTCCTGCTGGTCAGCCGGGCGGAGTCTTCCGGCTGTTTCTGGTCCTTCCCTGTCTTCACTCGGCCTTCCGTTCCCATCACGTTCCCAGAGGGCCCCAAAGGCCCCTGGGAACGGGCACGAGGGGAGTCGGCTGAGGCCGGCCGGGGAGGCCGAAGCGGTGAGCACCGCAGATCTCTTGGGGCGACAAAGGCCCCGCCCCCGTCACTTGAGTTCTATCGGGTGATTCCCAGGCGCGTTGTCCGCCGCGGTGGCGTGGGCGTCGAGTTCTTCATCGCTGACGATGACGAAGGCGCGACCTCGGGGTGGAGGCCGCGCTTCTGGCTTCAGCGGTGTGGCGCGTCGCCTGGGTTACCTGCGCTTGCGGAAGAAGCGGCGGCGAGGACGGTGCGGCGGCTGCCCGGCCAGCTCGTATACGGCGTCGTGGAGCTGCGGGTGCGCCAGGAGGGTCCAGTGCTTGCCCAGGGCCGCCCAGACTTCCGTCAGGGTGGTGCGGGGGTCCGTTCCCAGGAGCGTGCTGTACGCCGCTGCCACGGCGGGGGTGCGCGAGCGGCCTGCGACGCAGTGGAGGAAGACCCGCTTGCCTTCCTTGCGGAGCCGGAGCACCTGGCGGGCCGCCTGATCGAGGGCGTAGTGGAGGTTGGGGTTCTCGCCCTCCCTGTCGACCAGCCAGACGCGGACGTGTTCGACGTCGGTCCGGGAGAAGATCGGCCCCTGTCCGACGCGGCACAGGGAGACGACCGCGTCGACCGAAGGCGCCGCCGTCTTCCATGTGGAGTACAGCGTGCCCGAGCGCACGTTCTGCCCCGATCGCCAAGCGCCTCGGCCTCGACTCCAGGCGCATACGGCTCGCCCTGGGCCGCTGGCGCAGCCCCTGCTGAACCCCGCTGAAGGACGGCCTCGGCCACAAGGCGACCCGATGCCTCACCCTTTGCTGACCCCGGCGGTGATACCGGCGACGATGTGCCGTTGCAGCACGAGGAAGACGACGAGCAACGGGACGGTGCCCAGGACGACCGTGGGCAGGAGCTGGGACGTGCTGTAGGCGTGGGTGCCGATCGTGGAGTACACGTCCAGCGTCATCGTCTGCTTGCTGTCGGAGGTCAGCAGGACCAGGGGAATGACCAGGTCGTTCCAGATGGCCAGGGTGAGGGTGATGACGAGGGTCGCGGTGGCCGGGCGCAGGACGGGCAGGAT
>NZ_JBEYFC010000989.1:0-1442 GCF_040634175.1 Streptomyces sp. NPDC007162 | reverse complement strand
GCCGCGCCGCCGAATCGCGACTGGGCACCGTCAGGGCGTGCCGGAACGAACGTCAGCCGACAGTAAAGGTGGGGCCTTGACCCAAGGCCCATGAACGGCTGCAGCCGATCCACGGCTACGGTCGTCCGGTGTCCTGCGAGTCGTATCTCCTGCCACTGGACTGCATGGTCGACCTGCTGGAGCAGGCCGGACTCGTCGTCACTGCGAGGTTGGAACAGGAGCCCGACGGACGGGTGAACAGACCGCACGCCTGCTGCATGTACCGCCCACATAGCCTGCCGATCGCTGCGCCTGACCCACCACGCCCCGCCAGCGCAAGCCCTGCGGTGTCCTGCGCGTATCCTGTACCGGCAATCAGAACGCGCCCCGTTCCTGCCTGCTCACAGTTCGCCGTCGACTTCTGCTCCGGTGAGCACCGGGTCTTGGCACAAGTGCCCTACCGCGAAGCCGCCAAGCGGTTTCGCATCTGGTTGGCCGAGACAGCCGCTGCCTTGGCCGCCGAGTCCGGTCCTGACCGCTTGGACGGCTTCCCTGCCCAGTTCCGGCCAGCCATCGCGGACACCAGGGGCGAGGGACTAGCACTGTTCTGTGCGAGCACCGGTAGACCTGACACCCCAACGTCACCTCGTAGCTGCAGACCCCCGACACGGTCACTCCGCACGCCCAGCGAGGTGCGATGTCCCCAACGATCAGAAGGGGCGTGCACGTGCGTATCGCTGAGCGATGATGTTCACAGAGTGACCGAGCTGATCGGGGGATCTGCCATGCATCTGAGCCGAGTTGTGGTGAGCGGCCTGCGCGCGAGCGCAGAAACTCCAATGAGTTGCACCCTTCCCGGCAGATTCAGTGTGCTGATCGGTGCGAACGGCGTCGGCAAGACCACGCTCACAGACGCGCTCTATCTCGCGCACCCCGGAAGCCGGTTCCCTGTGCTGCCACGGCCGACTTCAGCTGTACTGGCACCACCTGACGCAGGCGTGGAGCGCAGCATCGACATCACCTATGCACTGGGAGAGACCCTCGAAGCGGAAGGGCGGCTTGGCCGCGAGCTTCACACCACGGGCCACCGACGCCTCGGTGGAGACGCTGAATCCTGGAGTGTCTCCCTGCACCGACAGCTGGGATCGGTCACCTCCCGGCTGGCCAACAACCACGGAATTGCCCCGAAGCTGGATAAGTTCAAACTGATCTACTTGCCCGCCTGGCGCCATCCGCTGGACGAACTGGCCCGGCGCGAGGCACGCATCCTGGTTGAGCTGCTGCGAGCGCGACAGCAGGAACTCCACGGCAGTCGCAACTTGGTGGCTCTGCGGGCCCGTGCATCCCGACTCCTGGAGGACTTCGCGGTGCTCCGGCCAGCAGCGCCCCGGCCACCAGCGAGCCGGCCTCCACGCCGCCCGCGAGCCAGGAGCCAGCTCCTGGGGGCCGACCTGCGCAGCCAC
>NZ_JBEYFC010000988.1:0-1450 GCF_040634175.1 Streptomyces sp. NPDC007162 | reverse complement strand
GCTTCAGGCCTGCTCACTCACGTTGCAACTCTCATACCCCCAGCACCCCTTCACGGGGCGTTCTGCTCACGTCGGGAGAGGCCTGCCGCGGCGTTGAGGCCGGCCTCTCCCGACGTGAGCGTCAGCCGGTGCGGCGCAGGGCCTCGGAGAGTCGGCCCGCTGCGTCGATCACGGCCTGGGCGTGCATGCGGCCGGGGTGGCGGGTCAGGCGCTCGATCGGGCCGGAGACGGAGACGGCGGCGACCACGCGGTTGGAGGGCCCCCGCACCGGCGCCGACACCGAGGCGACCCCGGGCTCCCGCTCGCCGATGGACTGGGCCCAGCCGCGGCGCCGGACGCCGGAGAGGGCCGTCGCCGTGAAACGGGCGCCCTGCAGACCGCGGTGCAGCCGCTCCGGCTCCTCCCAGGCCATCAGGATCTGCGCCGAGGAGCCGGCCTTCATCGTGAGGGTCGAGCCGACCGGGACCGTGTCCCGCAGGCCGGACAGGCGCTCCGCGGCGGCTACGCAGATCCGCATGTCCCCCTGCCGGCGGTAGAGCTGCGCGCTCTCGCCGGTGATGTCACGCAGGTGCGTGAGCACCGGGCCCGCCGTCGCGAGCAGGCGGTCCTCACCGGCCGCCGCGGCCAGTTCCGCGAGTCGCGGACCGAGAATGAAACGGCCCTGCATGTCGCGTGCCACCATGCGGTGGTGTTCCAGAGCCACGGCCAGCCGATGGGCCGTGGGCCGTGCCAGTCCGGTTGCCCCGACCAGACCCGCGAGGGTGGCCGGACCGGACTCCAGAGCGCTCAGGACAAGGGCCGCCTTGTCCAGAACGCCGACGCCGCTACTGTTGTCCATGCAACGATACTCACGTCTCACTCTGTGAAACGCAAGTTCAATTTTCGGTGGAACGCGCCACTCTGGAAGAACACAGTGGCCCGCGGACCAACGGGCCCGGCGGCGGACGCCCGGAACCACGACTTCAGGGGCCCGGTACACGGGCAGCCGCTTCCTCAAGATCTCGAGTTGGGCCGGTGCACGTCTGCCGGCCGGAGGGAAAGCGATGGGTAGGACACTCGCGGAGAAGGTCTGGGACGACCACGTCGTCCGGCGCGCCGAGGGCGAGCCCGACCTCCTCTTCATCGATCTGCACCTGCTGCACGAGGTGACCAGCCCGCAGGCCTTCGACGGCCTGCGTCAGAACGGCCGCCCGGTGCGCCGCCTCGACCTCACCATCGCGACCGAGGACCACAACACCCCGACCCTCGACATCGACAAGCCCATCGCGGACCCGGTCTCCCGGGCCCAGCTGGAGACCCTGCGCAAGAACTGCGCCGAGTTCGGCGTGCGCCTGCACCCGCTGGGCGACGTCGAGCATGATGCGGAGGTTGCCCGCCGCGTCCAGGATCCCGACGTCACCGGTGCGCAGCCAGCCGTCCGGGGTCAGGGTGGCGGCCGTCGCCGCCGGGT
>NZ_JBEYFC010000987.1:0-1453 GCF_040634175.1 Streptomyces sp. NPDC007162 | reverse complement strand
TCCGCGCCCACGACGGCGTGAAACTCGTCTAGCCCGAACCCGCTGCACATGGCGGCCTACCAGCACGAAGGAACTTGTATGCACGAGTATACGAGTACAGCCCGGGTCTGGGGGCTCAGTTGCCCAGGTTTCCCGGAAGAGGTCAGCCGGGCCCGCCGCTGGACCCGCGACATCCTGCGCGGCTCCCCTTTAGCCGAAGACGCCGAACTGATCGTGAGCGAGCTGAGCGCGAACGCGATCCTCCACACGGCCAGCGGTCAGGAGTCGGGCAGCTTCCATCTGGCTCTCGCGGTGTCAGCGCAGGTCGTCGCCTTGTCGGTCACGGACGACGGAGGCGCCGGCACCGCCCCGAAGGCCGAACGCCAGGACCAGGAGGCCGAGCACGGCCGAGGCTTGGGCATGGTCAGCGCAATCGCTCATCGCGTCGTCGTCCACGAAAGCGACAGCGGCCACACGGTCACCGCCGAGCTGTTCGCAGGCCCCCGCACCGGAGGTCACCCGTGCTGATGGACAAGCCGCAGCGCGGCTACTGGTGCGAGTGCTGGACCGAGGACATCGCGAAGGAGGCGTGGCCGGTTCTCCGAGCCTCCTTCGACGCGTACTCAGCCCCGCAGGCCGACAGATGGGTAGCGATCGCACTCCGCACCATCTCACCGGCACTCGACCCCGACGCGTCCCAGGAAGCGTGGGAATGGCTGTACGACGGCCGCATAGCGACGAGGAGAGCTCTCCTACGCGCCGAAGCCTGCACGGTGACAGTCACCCAGGCCAACACCCGCATCACATGGACAATCCGGCCCGTAGTCTTCCTGCCACTTGCCCATCGCCAAGGCACCAAACTCCCGCCCTGCACACAGGACTTCAAACCGCACACGGTGCCCCAGGCGCCCCACACACTCGACTGAGTT
This sequence comes from Streptomyces sp. NPDC007162, assembly GCF_040634175.1. Classification (NCBI taxonomy): domain Bacteria; kingdom Bacillati; phylum Actinomycetota; class Actinomycetes; order Kitasatosporales; family Streptomycetaceae; genus Streptomyces; species Streptomyces sp. NPDC007162. The sequence goes on along the minus strand of NZ_JBEYFC010000987.1, from coordinate 545 downwards.
ACAACCTTCTTTACGGGTTCAAGCCGGCTGCGCTCCGCTCCGCCGGGCGCGCTCCCGGCTCCGCTGCGGGCGACGCTCCTGCCTTCGGCCCGCTCCGCCCGCGCTGCGCCGACGCGCGCCCACGAGGCCAGAGCCGGGACATGAGTCGATCACCGTAGAGAAGCGGCCACGGTCAGAACAGCCTCCGGCGGGGGCGCTCAGGCTCCGAGATGGCGGGGGCCCCGTTCGCGAGTGCCGGCGAGTCGGTGGCGTGCGTGGGGTGCTCCCATCCCGTCTGCCATCGACCCAGGCAGAGCCGAGCAGACGCGGCCCATGGCGTCCAGGTCGTTCGTACAGTGGCGCGCTCCACCTGGACGCCATGAACCACGCCCGCTCCACGGTGTGTGGGCCGACGGCAGACGGGATGGGAGCTGGGGAGAGTGGTGAGTTGAGGTTGATCGTTGACGCGCTCAGGGCGACCGGGAGGATGCGCGGCATGTTGCAGCTCAGCGAGCAGGCCACCCAGGGTGATCGGGTTTTCCTGTTGATTTGGGGCGTGGGCGCGC
>NZ_JBEYFC010000986.1:0-1463 GCF_040634175.1 Streptomyces sp. NPDC007162 | reverse complement strand
GGCGGCCAGTTTGATGACGCGGTAGGCGAGGCCGAGTTCCTTCAGGCATGCCTCCCCACGTCGGACGCGGGCCCGGCACCGGCGTGTCCGGAGCGGCTCAGGAGGCGGGCACCACGCAGTCGAAGGCGTGCAGATAGGGGTTGACGGGACTGATGTCCTGGACGGTCAGCCCCGCTTCGGTCAGCCGCCGCACCATGCTGTCGGTGGTGTGCTTGGCCCCGCCGACGTTCAGGAGCAGCAGCAGGTCCATCGCGGTGCTGAACCGCATCGACGGGGTGTCGTCGACCAGGTTCTCGATGACCACGACCCGGGCCCCGGGACCGCCGGCCGCGATGACGTTGGCGAGCAGCCGCGCGGTGGACTCGTCGTCCCACTCCAGGATGTTCTTGATGACGTAGACGTCCGCGTCGACCGGCACGGCCTCGCGGATGTCGCCCGGCACGATGCTCGCCCGGTCCGCGAGGTCACCGCCCTCGCGCAGCCGGGGCAACGCCTTGTCCACCACCTTCGGCAGATCCAGCAGGTAGCCCCTCATCGCCGGGTACTTGTCCAGCAGACAGGCCACCACGTGCCCCTGCCCGCCGCCGAGGTCCGCGACCGACCGGCTGCCGGACAGGTCGAGCAGGGCGGCGACCTCACGGGCCGACTGCTCGCTGGAGGTGGTCATCGCCCGGTTGAAGACGTCCGCCGACTCCGGCGCGTCCTCGTTCAGGTAGACGAAGAACTCCTTGCCGTAGAGGTCCTCGACGACGTTGCGGCCGCTCTTCACGGCCTCGTCGAGCCTCGGCCAGGCGTCCCAGGTCCACGGCTCGGTGCACCACAGGGCGATGTAACGCAGGCTGTGCGGGTCGTCCTCGCGCAGCAGCCGGGAGGTGTCGGTGTGCGCGAACGTGCCGTCCGGGCGTTCGGCGAAGACGCCGTAGCAGGACAGCGCGCGCAGCAGCCGCCGCAGCGGCTTGGGGTCGGTGCGCACCGCGGACGCCAGGCTCTCCACGGTCATGGGGGCGTCCCCGAGCGCGTCGGCGACCCGCAGTCGGGCGGCCGCGCGGACGGCGGCGGCACACGCCGCCCCGAACACGAGCTCGCGCAGCCGCATCGACGGCGGCGGAGCGCCCTCCTGCGACGGCGCCCCGGACTCCTTCGCGGGCGCCGAGAGGTCGCGTGCTGGTGCGGTCATGTGCCGCCTTCCTTCCTTGTGGGGGTGTCGTACGTCCGACCGGTCAGCACAGACCCGCGGGCTTGGACTTCTTGCACGAGTTGCCCTTGAAGGCGTTGCCGTGCTTGGCGGCCTCCTGGTTGACCAGGTCGGCGGGGGCGTTGTCCGACAGGCTGTTGTCGGTGACGCTGTTCTTGTCGCTGGTGGCGCCCACGAAGCTCTTGAAGATCACGACGCCGCCCGACAGCGGGGACTTGCCGGAGTTGCCGGTGACCAGGTTCCTGGTGACCAGGGTGTTCTCGGCGCC
>NZ_JBEYFC010000985.1:0-1466 GCF_040634175.1 Streptomyces sp. NPDC007162 | reverse complement strand
GCTCGGCCACCACCCCGGGGTCCGTCCGGGACTCGACGGTCACGCTGCCGGGGCGGCGCCCGCGCGGGAAGAAGGAGCTGGGGAAGCTGTCGTTGTGCCAGTTCGGGGCGTCGATCGCGCCCTGCAGGTCGAGTCCACCGCGGACCCGCTCGCGCAGGGCGACGGCGAGGAAGAAGTGCAGCTGCCACTGGTCCTGCTGGTCGCCGCCCGGCGTGCCGAAGGCCAGCACCGGAACCCCGTCGCGCAGCGCGATCGACGGGGTGAGCGTGGTGCGGGGGCGCCGCCCCGGGGTGAGCGAGTTCGGCAGTCCCTCCTCCAGCCAGGCCATCTGGAGCCGGGTGCCGAGCGGGAAGCCGAGTTCGGGGACGACGGGGTTGGACTGGAGCCAGCCGCCGCTGGGGGTGGCCGCGACCATGTTGCCCCAGCGGTCCACGACGTCCAGGTGGCAGGTGTCGCCCCGGGTGGCGCCGTCCCCCGCGACCCGGGGGTCCCCGGGCAGCCGCGCGACCGTCGGCTCACCGGCGCCCAGCGGGTCGAAGGCGGTGTCCGGCCGGGTCTCCCCGCACGCGTACCGGGGCAGCCGGGGCGCGCGTCCGCCGGGGCTGCCGGGCCGCAGTTCGTCGGAGGCCTTGGTCCCGATCAGCTCCCGCCGGCCGGCGTTGTACGAGTCGGAGAGCAGGTCGGCCAGCGGCACCTCGGCCGCGTCCCCGTACCAGGCCTCCCGGTCGGCCATGGCGAGCTTGCAGCCCTCGACGAGCAGGTGCACGTAGTCGGCGGAGCCGTACCCCGGCAGCGCGGACGGCCCGGGCGGCAGCAGGGCGAGCTGCTGGAGGAGGGCGGGACCCTGGCTCCAGGGGCCGGCCTTGCACACGGTCCAGCCGTTCCAGTCGTACGACACCGGGCTCTCGTAGCTCGCGGACCAGCCGCCGAGGTCGGCGGCGGTGAGGGTGCCGGTGTGCCGCTCGCCGCTGGTGTCCATGGTGGGGCGGGCGGCCTGCCGGAGCAGGGCCTCGGCGATGAAGCCGGAGCGCCACACCTCGCGGGCGGCGTCGATGCGCGCCTCCCGGTCGCCGGCCCCCGCGGTCCGGGCGAGCAGCCGCTTCCAGGTGGCGGCGAGGGCGGGGTTGCGCAGCAGCTCGCCGGGCCGGGGTGCCCGGCCGCCGGGCAGGTAGAGCTCCGCCGACGACGTCCACTCGGTCTCGAACAGCTCGCGCACGCTCTCCACTGTCGCGCCGACGTTCTCCACGGGCGCGTGCCCGTGCTCGGCGTACCCGATGGCGTACGTCAGGACCTCGTCGAGGGACTTGGTGCCGTGGTCGCGGAGCAGGAGCAGCCAGGCGTCGAAGGCGCCGGGGACGGCCGCGGCCAGCGGGCCGGTGCCGGGGACGAGGTCCAGTCCGAGACCTCGGTAGTGGGCGACGGTGGCGCCGGCCGGGGCCACGCCCTGCCCGCACAGCACCCGCACC
>NZ_JBEYFC010000984.1:0-1482 GCF_040634175.1 Streptomyces sp. NPDC007162 | reverse complement strand
GGTCAGGCAGGTGCCTGACCTGCTCGGTTTTTGGCCGCGCATCTATACCCGTTATCGTTGTGCGGTATGCCTGCAACCGGGTGGTCCCCGGATGCGGGCAGGACCCGAAATGAAAGGACCCGGAGAGCTATGCCTCCCAAGAAGAAGAAGGTCACGGGGCTCATCAAGCTCCAGATCAACGCCGGTGCGGCGAACCCGGCCCCGCCGGTCGGTCCTGCGCTCGGCCAGCACGGCGTCAACATCATGGAGTTCTGCAAGGCCTACAACGCCGCGACCGAGTCGCAGCGTGGCTGGGTCATCCCGGTGGAGATCACGGTCTACGAGGACCGTTCGTTCACCTTCGTCACCAAGACCCCGCCGGCCGCGAAGATGATCCTCAAGGCCGCTGGTGTCGAGAAGGGTTCCGGCGAGCCGCACAAGACCAAGGTCGCCAAGATCACCGAGGCGCAGGTCCGCGAGATCGCGCAGACCAAGCTCCCCGACCTGAACGCCAACGACCTGGACGCCGCGTCGAAGATCATCGCCGGCACCGCCCGCTCCATGGGCATCACGGTCGAGGGCTGATCCCCACCTTCGTAGAACCACCGTGGTAGGGCCTGCTCGGCCCGTACACCACGACTCCTTCCAAGAACAAACAGGAGCAGTTGTGAGCAAGCGCAGCAAGGCCCTTCGCGCTGCGGACGAGAAGATCGACCGGGAGAAGCTGTACGCCCCGCTCGAGGCCGTCCGTCTCGCCAAGGAGACCTCCACGACCAAGTTCGACGGCACCGTCGAGGTCGCCTTCCGCCTGGGTGTCGACCCGCGCAAGGCCGACCAGATGGTCCGTGGCACCGTGAACCTCCCGCACGGCACCGGCAAGACCGCCCGGGTCCTGGTCTTCGCGACCGGTGACCGTGCCGAGGCCGCGCGTGCCGCGGGCGCCGACATCGTCGGCGCCGACGAGCTGATCGACGAGGTGGCGAAGGGCCGTCTGGACTTCGACGCCGTCGTCGCCACCCCGGACCTCATGGGCAAGGTCGGCCGTCTCGGCCGTGTCCTCGGCCCGCGTGGTCTGATGCCGAACCCGAAGACCGGAACCGTCACCCCGGACACCGCCAAGGCTGTGACCGACATCAAGGGCGGCAAGATCGAGTTCCGCGTCGACAAGCACTCGAACCTGCACTTCATCATCGGCAAGACGTCCTTCGAGGACGACAAGCTGGTGGAGAACTACGGCGCCGCGCTGGAGGAGATCCTCCGTCTGAAGCCGTCCGCCGCCAAGGGCCGCTACATCAAGAAGGCCGCGGTCAGCACCACCATGGGCCCCGGCATCCCGGTCGACCCGAACCGCACCCGCAACCTCCTCGTCGAGGAGGACCCGGCCGCCGTCTGAGCCCCGCGCTCGGTCCGGTAGCCGCGTCAGGGACGCGTCGCCCACCAGGACGGGCCCCGCAATCCGAAAGGGTTGCGGGGCCCGTCCTGCTTTTTCACGAACCCACTTCC
>NZ_JBEYFC010000983.1:0-1492 GCF_040634175.1 Streptomyces sp. NPDC007162 | reverse complement strand
GGTGGCCGAGGCGAAGACCCACTTCGGCAGCTCGGTGAAGCTGACCTCCGCCTCCATCGGCGGTGACTTCAAGCAGAAGCTCACCACCACCCTCGCCGCGGGCTCCTCGGTGCCCGACATCACCGGCATCAAGGGCGAGGACATGGCGTCCTTCCTGCCCAACGCCTCGCGCTTCCTGGACCTGAACGACCTGGGCTTCAAGAAGATCTCCTCGCAGTACCTGAGCTGGAAGAGCAAGCTCGCCCGGACCAAGGACGGCAAGCAGATCGGCTTCCCGATCGACATCGGCCCCACCGCGCTCTTCTACCGCGAGGACCTCTTCGCCAAGGCCGGGGTGGCCACCGACCCCGCCAAGGTCGCCGAACTGGTCAAGACCTGGGAGGAGTACTTCCAGCTCGGCGTCGAGCTGCAGAAGAAGAACCCCGGCACCTACCTGGTCAACAACATCGGCTCCGTCTTCAACATCGCGGTCGGCCAGGGCACCTCGCGGTTCATCGACAAGAACAACCACTTCATCGGCGACCAGGAGCACATCCGCGCCGCGTGGACCACCGCGGTGCGCCCCTACACCCTGGGCATCGACGCCAAGATCAACGACAACACCTGGAACGCGGCCGTCGGCAAGAGCCTGCTCACCGAGCTGGGCGCCGCCTGGCACGCGCTGGACATCGAGCAGGCCGCCCCACAGACCAAGGGCAAGTGGCGGGTCTGCGCCCACCCCGTCGGCCCGTCCAACCAGGGCGGTTCCTACCTGGCACTGCCCCAGCAGTGCCGGAACCCCGAAGAGGCGTTCAAGATCATCAGCTGGATCCTGAGCCCCGCCAACGACGCCCGCGGCTTCACCGACGCCGCCATCTTCCCCGCCGCCCCGGCCGCCTACGCCATGCCGGCCATGACGGGCCCGGACGCCTTCTTCGGCGGCCAGAAGATCATCGAGGTGTTCGGCCCGGCCGCCAAGGCCATCCCGGACAGCTACGAGGCGCCCGCGGACGCCGCCGTCATGGCCCCCTACATGACGGAGCTGACCAACATCGAGGCCAAGGGCAAGAAGCCCGACGACGCCTGGAAGGACGCCGTAAGCCAGGCCAAGCAGATCGCCCGGCGGCACCCTGGCCCTGGCCACGGGTGCGCTGCTGCGGTTCCCCCGCGCCGTCGCCCTGCTGACCGCCGGGTACTCCGTCGGCCAGATCCTCGGCCCGCCGGCCGTCGCCCCCCTGCTCGGCCACGGGTACCACCAGGCCCTGCTGCTGACCGCGCTGGTGGTCCTGGCCGCGGCGGCATCCGCCGCGGTGCTGCGGATCGGCTTCCCGCAGCTGCCCCACCGCACTCGCCGACCGCCCACCGGCCACCCGCGTGAACAACGCTCCCGGCCGGCCCGGACAGGGCCCCCGGCGGGCCCCTAGCTTGATCTTTAACCTCGGGCCTCGAACAGGTCGTCGTACTTGATCACTCGCGTCGGTAACTGCCCTACGTGCAGGCGGCCTTCGGCTGA
>NZ_JBEYFC010000982.1:0-1500 GCF_040634175.1 Streptomyces sp. NPDC007162 | reverse complement strand
TCGACCCGCATCGCCTCGTACTCGATCCTCGACATGGGCATCGGCGTTGCCAGCTGGTTCCACGAGGGCGGTGAATTCTCCGTCGACCAACTCGCCTACCAGTACGGCGACACCGCGCTGCGGGTGGTGGGCGCGCTGCCTCACGGCGGCACTCGGACCGGGGCGAGCCGGAGTAATGCCTGATCCGCAGCTGACCGGCGATTGCCGGGACAGCCGGCACCGGCGTGTCCGTGGCCGCGGACAGGTCCGGCCGTGATCAGCCGTGAACGGCATTGAGGACGGCGGCGAGCTTTTCGGGCGTGGCGCGGTGCGGGAGGGGATCTTGGTCATCCTCTGCGCCAAGTCAAGTCAAGCGAACCCTGCAGTCAGGGGCGGAGCGCAGAGCAACGGGCGCCCCGCCCGCGCCATTGTGCTGATCACGAGCAAGTTCCTCGCCCAGGCGACAAGGGCGGCGCACTGCCGACCCTGCACGCGACGACGCAGGGCATCCGTGCGCGAGCTACGCCCGCCGCCTGTGGGCGGCGTCGGAAGTGCAGGGCCGCTGAGGGTGGGGCTGTGGGTCGCTGCCGCCGCTCGCCGCCACAGCCAACTCGAAAGCGGGACGCTCATCCCGTATAGTTAATCGGGATGGCCATCCCACTTATGGGTGGCCGTATCGCCACAGGAGGTTTGCGTCATGAGCAAGGTCTGGTTCATCACCGGTTCGTCGCGCGGTTTCGGCCGCGAGTTCGCCCTGGCCGCCCTGGAGCGCGGCGACCAGGTCGCGGCCACCGCCCGCGACACCGATTCCCTGAAAGACCTGGTCGCCGCCCACGGCGAGGCGATCCTTGCGCTGCCCCTGGATGTGACGGACAAGGCCGCCGCCGCCGAGTCCGTCCAGCGGGCACACGCACACTTCGGCCGCCTGGACGTCGTCGTCAACAACGCCGGCTACGGCCTGTTCGGCGCTGTCGAGGAACTGACCGAGCGGCAGGTCCGCGACCAGATGGAGACCAACTTCTTCGGCGCCCTGTGGGTGACCCAGGCCGCGCTGCCCCTGCTGCGCGAGCAGGGCAGCGGCCACATCGTGCAGATCTCCACCATCGGCGGCGTGACCACCTACCCCAGCCTCGGTGGCTACCACGCCTCCAAGTGGGCCCTGGAAGGACTGACCGAGTCCCTCGCCAAGGAAGTCGCCGCATTCGGGATCAAGGTCACTCTGGTCGAGCCCGGCGGCTTCGCCACCGACTGGGCAGGCGCCTCCGCCAGCTTCGCCGAGCAGCTGCCCGCCTACGATGGGTTGCGCGCGGCCCTGGCCGAGGGCTGGCGCGACGTGAAGCTCGGCGACCCCACCGCGGCCGGACCGGCACTTCTGAAGATCGTCGACGCCGATGTCCCGCCCCTGCGCGTCTTCTTCGGCACCGATGGACTGGACATGATCCCCCAGGTCTACGCCGAGCGCCTCAAGACCTGGCAGGACTGGGCCCACGTCTGAACTCCCGGGCGATCGCCTCACCGGAC
>NZ_JBEYFC010000981.1:0-1514 GCF_040634175.1 Streptomyces sp. NPDC007162 | reverse complement strand
GTCAGCCGAAGGCCGCCTGCACGTAGGGCAGTTACCGACGCGAGTGATCAAGTACGACGACCTGTTCGAGGCCCGAGGTTAAAGATCAAGCTAGGGCCTGTCTGACAATTCGCGTCGTCGCCCGCAGGGCGGCCTCGCGGCGCCAGGTGCGTGCTCTGGGGGTCCCCCCCCGGCCGGAGGCTGGGGGAGCGTGCATGGCGTCGCGAGGCAGACGGGAATTGTCAGACAGGCCCTGTCGGCACAGGGCTCAGCCGAGCGTCCACTTCTGGTTGGCGCCGCCCGTGCAGGTCCAGATCTGCAGCCGGGTGCCGTTGGCCGAGGCGTTGCCCGTGACGTCCAGGCACTTGTTCGCCTGCGGGTTGACGATGTCGTGCGCCGAGCTGACGGACCACCTCTGGGCGGCGGTGCCGTTGCAGTCGTAGAGCTGGACCGGGGTGCCGTCCGCGGTGCCGCCGCCGGTGACGTCCAGGCACTTGCCGAGCGCGCGGATCGTGCCGTCCGAGCCCACGGTCCACTGCTGCGCGGTGGTGCCGTTGCAGTCGTAGAGCTGTACGGGCGTTCCGTTGGCGGAGTTCGCCCCGGCGACGTCCACGCACTTGCCGGCCAGGCCCTTGATCGCCACGCCGGTGGCCGTGTCACCGGTGGTCACCGACACCGAGTCCACCACCAGCTGGGCCGGGAAGGACGTGGAGCCGTCCGGGTCGCCCGGCCAGTAGCCGCCCACGGCGAGGTTCAGGATCAGGAAGAACGGCTTGTTGAACGCCCAGGTGTTGCCGCCCACGTCGGCCGGTGTACGCGTCTCGTAGACGGTGCCGTCGACCGACCACTTGATCGAGTCGGGTGCCCAGTCGACCGCGAAGGTGTGGAAGCCGTCCGCGAAGGCCTGGCCGTCGGGCAGCGAGTAGGCCGCGCCGATGCCGTTCGAACCCGAGTAGCCGGGGCCGTGGATGGTGCCGTGCACGGTCGAGGGCTCGAAGCCGACGTTCTCCATCACGTCGATCTCACCGGAGTTCGGCCAGCCGACCGACCCGATGTCGTTGCCGAGCATCCAGAACGCGGGCCACATGCCCTGCCCGCGCGGGATCTTCATCCGGGCCTCGACGTGCCCGTACTGGGCGGAGAACTTCCCGGAGGTGTTCAGCCGGGCCGAGGTGTACTGGCAGGTGCCGTACCAGCACTGGTAGTTGGCCGGATTCTCCTTCCTGGCCGTGATGACCAGGTGGCCCTGGCCGTCGAGGGCCGCGTTGTGGGTGCCCGAGGTGTAGTACTCCCGTTCGTGGTTGTTGACGTTGTCGCCGGTCTCCATCGTCCACTTCGAGGAGTCGACCGCCGAACCGGCGGCCCCGTCGAAGGTGTCGGAGAAGGTCACGGCGGCCGCGTCGGCGGACGCGGACGCGGCCCGTGCGGGCCCGACGGCGGCCGTCGCGACCAGTGCCGCGGACAGCGCGGCGAACAGACATCTGCGGAGCAGTCGTAGGAGCCGCCCGCCACGATCTCGCAGGTCGGGTCGGTCT
>NZ_JBEYFC010000980.1:0-1514 GCF_040634175.1 Streptomyces sp. NPDC007162 | reverse complement strand
GGGAGTCTTCCCCGACGGCAGCACCATGGTCAGCCCCGCCACCCAGAAGCAGCGACATCCCGCGATGGCTGGCGCATCCTGGAGGGCATCCACTACCGGTACACGCTGGGCCAGACGCTCGGGCAGGGCTTCGACCGCATCGGCGAACTCGTCCCCGTCTTCATCGACCACGGACTGACGACTCTTCAGGAAGGCTGACCGGCCATGGACTTCGCGTTCGACGCGCGCACCGAGGAACTGCGCGCCCAACTCCTCGCCTTCATGGACGAGTTCGTCTACCCGGCGGAGGCGGTGGCCGAGGAGCAGCGGGCCGCGCTGGCCTCGCCGTGGGACACCCCGGCCGTGGTCGGGGAGCTGAAGGCCGAGGCCCGCAGGCAGGGCCTGTGGAACCTCTTCCTGCCCGACGCCGAGTACGGCGCCGGTCTCACCAACCTCCAGTACGCGCCGCTCGCCGAGATCACCGGCCGCTCCCCGCACCTGGCGCCCACCGCGCTGAACTGCGCGGCCCCGGACACCGGCAACATGGAGGTGCTGGCCCAGTTCGCCGACGAGGCGCAGCGCAAGCAGTGGCTGGAGCCGCTGCTCGCCGGCGAGATCCGCTCGGCGTTCGCCATGACCGAGCCCGAGGTGGCCTCCTCCGACGCCACCAACATCACCACGCACATCGAGCGGGACGGCGACGACTACGTCATCACCGGCCGCAAGTGGTACATCTCCGGGGCGATGAACCCGGACTGCAAGATCTTCATCGTGATGGGCAAGACCGACCCGGACGGCCCGGACATCCGGCGCCAGCAGTCCATGGTGCTGGTCCCGCGGGACACCCCGGGTGTCACCGTGAAGCGGGCGATGCAGGTCTTCGGGTACGAGGACCACTCGCACGGCGGCCACGCCGAGGTCGTCTTCGACCACGCGCGGGTGCCGGTGTCGAACCTGGTCGGCGAGGAGGGCGGCGGCTTCGCCATCGCCCAGGCGCGGCTCGGTCCGGGCCGGATCCACCACTGCATGCGGCTGATCGGCATGGCCGAGCGGGCCATCGAGCTGATGTGCCGGCGGGCGGTCTCGCGGACCGCGTTCGGCAAGGCGCTGGCGCAGCAGGGCGTGGTGCACAACTGGATCGCGGATGCCCGGGTGACGGTCGAGCAGCTGCGGCTGCTGGTCCTGAAGACCGCCTGGCTGATGGACACCGTCGGCAACCGCGGCGCCCACAGCGAGATCCAGGCCATCAAGATCGCCACGCCGCGCGCGGTCGTGGACATCATCGACCGGGCGATCCAGCTGCACGGCGCGGGCGGGGTCAGCCAGGACTTCCCGCTGGCCGAGCTGTACGCGAGCGCCCGGACGCTGATGATCGCCGACGGTCCCGACGAGGTGCACCAGCGGTCGCTGGCCCGGCGGGAGCTGAAGAAGTACCGGTAGGAAGCGCCGTGCCAGGCCTGGGGAGCCCAGGAGCACGGGCCCGGGCTGCTGGTCTGGGCGGAGCTGCCGCGCCGGATCGACACCGCGGGGGACAC
>NZ_JBEYFC010000979.1:0-1521 GCF_040634175.1 Streptomyces sp. NPDC007162 | reverse complement strand
CCTGGAACTGCTGAGCGAGCGAGAGCACGCGGTCGCCGAGATGCTGCCCGAGGTGGGCATCGAGGCGGCGCACCTGTCCCAGCAACTCGCCGTGCTGCGGCGCGCAAACCTGGTCAGGACCCGGAAGGAGGGCTCCAACGTGTACTACTCGTTGGCCAGTCCGCAACTGGCCGAGCTGCTGCGGGTGGCGCGGTCCATCCTGTCCGGGGTGCTGGCCGGGCAGGCGGAACTCCTCGCCGACCTCCAGTCCGCACAGCGGGAGCCGAACCCGCCGTCGTAGCGGCGGCCCCAGGACGGCGGCGGTCCGGACATTGCCGGAGAAGGGCGTCTGCCGGCTGGAGCAGGCCGTCAGTGCTCGCTGACGAAGATCTCCTTGGCCTCGCGCAGTGCGTAGTAGACCAGCACGTAGCCGGTGGCCGGGTCGGCCCACCAGAGGCCGGCCAGGGAATTCAGCAGGAGGCCGAGCAGTACCGCGGAGGCCAGCAGGCCGTCGATCAGGGTCACCCGGCCCTCGGTCTTCAGCACCGGGTCGTCCAGCGCGGTGCCGGTGCGTGCCTTGCCGACGGCGAGCGTGAACATCACCGCAGCCGTCACCGCGGTCCAGCCGATGCCCAGCAGGGAGTGGTGGGGCCGGAAGCCGGAGGCCAGCACCCATGTGGACTGCACCAGCAGGTACACCGCCAGGAGCGCGAAGCCGACGCCGATCAGCTTCAGCGCACGGCGTCGGCGGTCCTCGCCGGTGCCGGACAGTTCCCAGACCACCACGGTGGAGGCGCCGATCTCGATCAGGGAGTCCAGGCCGAACCCGGCCAGCGCGACGGACCTGGCCGAGAGCGCGGCGACGGCGAGCACCACGATGCCGATCACGTTCCAGCCCAGGGTGACGTACTCCAGAGCCGAGCCGCGGCGGACAAGCGCCCGGCGGGCGGCGTCATCAGTGCTGTCCACCGCGAGATCCTCCCAGACCTGCCCACCGGATGCGAAGACGCCTCAGACGTCTGTACAACGGCACAGACGTCGAGGTCCGGATGATGCTCGCGTAATTCACCGCACACCCCAGCCGACGCGCGGCTGGGGCTCCCTCAAGGCGGTGAGTATCGGTCAGCAGGTGGAGTCGCCCACGCCATGAACCGCTCGTCTGCGCGTGGGCGGACCGCACCACATCGCCATCACCGTGGATCAGGCGGGTCAGTGCTGCAGGGTGAGCAGTCCCGGCCGCCACGGCAGCAGGTTGTAGGGGGTGCCGTCCGAGCCGGGGGACCTGCCCTGGTAAAGGAACTGCAGGTTGCAGGGGTCGACGGTCATGGTCTGGTCGGGGTTGTTGCGGACCAGGTCACCGTGGCTGATGTCGTTGGTCCAGGTTTGGTTGGTGTTGGCCTTGCCCGCGAAGGGGTTGGACTCGGTGGCGGCCTGCGGGGTCCACGGGCCGTTCAGGCTGGAGGCGGTGAACGAGCGGAAGAAACGCTGCTCGGTCGCACCCCGAGCCTCGACGATCATGAGGTACTGGTTCTGCCCCTGGAC
>NZ_JBEYFC010000978.1:0-1525 GCF_040634175.1 Streptomyces sp. NPDC007162 | reverse complement strand
GTGGACAACTGCGATGAGGCGCGTCAGCCCGGCTCTTGACTTGTTCCATCGAGCAGCTGGCGCGGCAGGATCACCAGGTCGCAGACGAGTCCCGCGGCGGCCACAGCCGCGCAAGGCGCGCAGCACGTCCGGGCGGCGGTCAGCCAGTCGTATCCACCTCAGTCCGCACCTGGCGGCGGATGCCCGCCAGGAACTCGCCGCTGAGCAGCGCCCGCAGCCGGGCCGGCTCCGAGGCGATACCCGGCGCGGTCAGATCGGTCCAGCCGACGACGGCGCCGATCGGATCCGTGCAGGCTGCCAGGGCCAGGAACTTTGAGGTCTGCCCCTGCACGGTGACGGTCTGCACAGGAGCCGTGGCCGCGACTCCTCCGGCGCGGGCGGCCGGCTCAGAGCTCCAGACCACGGGCAGCGGGGCGTCGGCGCCGCCTGCCGGAAGCTGTCCGACACGGCACTGGCCGCGGCGCGCGCCCCGGTCGAGCACGGCTTCGCGCACGTGAAGAACCGGCGCGTCCTGGGCAAGGTCCGCACGGATCCGAAGTGGGCGACCGCGCTGGTGCGGGCCCTGCTGGTCCTCACGAACCAGGAAGTTGCCCGATGACCGACGCTCTTGTCGAGCGGCGCCGCTCGGCGTTCGCGACGTACAGCCAACGTCCGTCCAGGGTCGGCAGGGCGTTCGAGGGCAAGGCGGCGTCCACGGCGTGGCGCACCAGGCCGTCGAGGGCGTCGCTCAGGCGGGCGATCGGGTCGCCGCCCACGACCTCCTCCAGTTCCGGGTTCTCCAGGAACGCCGCGATGACCGGCTGCACGTGGTAGTTCTCCAAGGCCTGTACCTGTGAATAGCTCTCGGGGTCGGCGAGGTGCCGGGCCCGGAAGTCACCGAAGGCTCGGCCGGGCGGGTAGGCGGAGGCGAACTCCTGCCATGCCTCGAAGGCCCTGCGTGCCCTGGCGGCCGCCTGTGCCCGCGGCGTGTCGAGATCCAGCAGTGCTCGCGGGCCACCGTCGCACAGTGTCGGCGGAACGTTGCGCGACTCTCCGGACAGGGTTTTGGCGCCCCGGATGAGACGCGGGTCGTCCTCGTGCCCCGGGACGACCAGGAACGCAACCTCGGTCTGCGGGCTTTTTCGCCACTGGCAGCGCCGGGGAGTGTGGCCAAGGCTGCTCACACTCCCCGGCGCGAACCAACGGGCGCGGTCGCATCGCGTGGTCGGTGAACGTCGACGCCCCGATCTGCAGGACTCACCAACATGCCGCTGGGGCACGCCAGGTCGGCCAGGCCCAGTAGAAACCGCCTTGGCCCAAGCGATCCCGCGAGCCACAAGGAGTCCCGTGGCGCGCGGTGGTGCGTACGGTCGAACCCGTTACCGGAAGGACTGCTGGTGCACCCCGGAGACATCGATCACCAAGGTCAGAGGCCGACAGACGTGATCCTGCCTCCGGAGATCAGGCTCAACGGTGGTGCGGGGGCTCCAGGCCCAGCAGGCGGTCCTTGAGGGCCGGGAACTGTTCGCGGGTCGCGGCGACCCTG
>NZ_JBEYFC010000977.1:0-1529 GCF_040634175.1 Streptomyces sp. NPDC007162 | reverse complement strand
GGGGCGCCGGCCGGGGCCGGCGCCGCGGCAGGGGCAGTCATCAAGAACGCTGAGTACAACGTGGGCTCAGGGCCGGACCTGGCTCAGGGTCGGCTGGTGCGGGTCAGGACGTCGGTGACGGCGCATAGTGGCGGGCAAGACCGGTGGCGAGGTCGCGCAGGTGAGCCCTGGCTTCGGTGGGGCCGTGCACAGTGACGGCGCTCCCGAACGGCAGCAGTGCGCGCACATCCTCCAGATGCAGGAAGCGGATCGTCACCTTGTGGCCGGTGGCGGATCCTTCATGGCCGTCCCGGACGAGTCGTGGGCCGAAGATCCGTTGCGCTCGCTCGATCTGGGCCTGGTCGATGGTGGCGCTGACCTCTATCGCGTGGTCGCGTTCCCACTGATCAATGAGTGCTGCGGCGACGGTTGCGAGGGTCTCGCCCTCGCGGATCCGTCGTGGCCGGCCGACTTCCTTCCACGTCGTGATCCGCTCGAGTCGGTACATCCGTGGCACTCGGGCGCAGTCGGCGACGAGGTACCAGATGCCGGCCTTGGCGAACAGCCCGTAGGGATCCACGACCAGGTCGCGTGGGCACGACTCGCGTGTGCTGTCGTACTCGATCCACAGCCGACGGCCTCGCCGCACCGCGCCGAGCAGCGAAGCCGGAGTCGTGCCGGAAACTCGTGCCTGACGCCAGGGACGGCTGTCCACGTGCACCACGTCGGTGAGCGGCAGGAGCTCAGGAACTCGACGCGGCTGGATGGCGGCGATCTTGGAGAGCGCGCGCCGGCTGTCGACCGATGCGTCGAGCTCCGCACGCTGCTTCTCATCCAGCCCGGTGAGCGACAGATGATCCCGCTCGTCCGGTGTGAGTCGCGTGAGGTCGGGTCCGTACCCGGGCAGCATGGTCACGCCTCCGAGGCGGCCCCGGTGTGCGGTCACCGGCAGACCGGCGTCGCGGAGCCAGTTCAGGTCCCGGGTGATGGTGCGAAGGGACACCCCGAGCGCTGAGGCGAGTTCCTGTGTGGTCACGGCATCCCTCGATTCGAGGAACAGCATCAGGCTGAAGAACCGGTCTGGGGTCACACACCGATTTTTTCAGGAATTGCGACATGATGCGGCGCATATCACGGTCAGGCTGGCGGATGCGCACCTACGACCTGCGAGAAGGAACAACCATGACCACATCCGTCGTGTCCGTCGTCTACGTGAACGACGCTCCCGCCGCAGCGCGTTTCTACGGCGACCTCCTCGGCATGAGCCCCTCGTTCGAGACTCCGGGATACATCACCTTCGACCTCGGGCCGGGCGCTGACCTCGGTCTGTGGTCCGGCCAGTTCGAGGATCTGTCACCGGACGTCCCGCGCACCAGCGAGGTGTGCCTGGCCGTCGGCGGTGGACCCGACGAGCTCAACGCGACCTTCGAGCAGTGGAAGTCCAAGGGGGTCACGATCCTGCGCGAGCCCCATGATGCGGGGTTCGGGCTGACCTTCCTCGCAGCCGATCCCGACGGGAACCGTATCCGCGTCGCACCGCGGGGCTGAAA
>NZ_JBEYFC010000976.1:0-1530 GCF_040634175.1 Streptomyces sp. NPDC007162 | reverse complement strand
GATGCCGACCAGACCCGGGCGCAGCAGGGGCTCACCGCCGGTGAAACGGACTTCCTCTATGCCCAGCGAGGTCACCGCGATGGTGATCAGACGGACGATCTCGTCGTCCGTCAGCAGGTTGCTCTTGCCCAGCCACTGCAGGCCCTCCTCAGGCATGCAGTAGGTGCAGCGCAAGTTACACCGGTCGGTCAGTGAGACCCTGAGGTCGGTGGCCTGCCGGCCGTAGGTGTCGGTCAGCACGTTCCTGAGACCATTCCCGTCCCGTGCCGCGCTGTCTCCGGCACCGCCTCAGAGACGCGGTGGATCGGGCCGCTGACCCGGACCAGAGGCAGGCCGCTCGCTCGGCCGGCGTGGGCGATGATCTCCGCGGTGATCGAGATCGCTGTCTCCTCGGGCGTGCGGGCGCCGAGGTCGAGGCCGATGGGGGAGCGCAGCCGGGCCAACTGCTCCGGTGTGACGCCGACTTCGCGCAGACGGAGAAGGCGCTCTTCGTGGGTGCGCCGGGAGCCCATCGCGCCGACGTAGCCGACGGGCAGGTCGAGCGCCAGCTGCAGCAGGGGGATGTCGAACTTGGCGTCGTGGGTGAGCACGCAGACGGCGGTACGGGCATCCACGGCCGTCTGTGCCAGGTAGCGGTGGGGCCAGTCGACGACCACCTCGTCGGCGTGGGGGAAGCGTGCCTTGGTGGCGAAGACGGGGCGGGCGTCGCACACGGTGACGTGATAGCCCAGGAACCGGCCGGCCTGGGCGAGTGCGGCGGTGAAGTCGATGGCGCCGAAGATCAGCATGCGGGGGCGGGCGACAGCCGCATGGACGAGGACGGAGAGTTTTTCGGGGCAGGTGTCGGCGTCTGCGCCGAGGGAGAGGAGTGCGGTGCGCCCGGTACGCAGCTGGGCGGTGGCCCGGTCCGCCACCGCTGGGCCGGTCTGTCCGTCGCTGAGCGGGCTGTCGGCGATCCAGCTGTCGCCGAGGACGCTCAAAGTGGCGCCGAGCAATCCCTTCGGCCCGTTCACGACCTGGGCGACGGCGGCGGGCCGGCCCTCGGCCGCCTCGGCGAGCGCCGCGCCGAGGTGCGGCTGGGTGGCCGGGTCGACGCGCTGGACCAGGACGTCGAGTTCGCCGCCGCAGGTCAGGCCCACGGCGAACGCGTCGTCGTCGGAGTAGCCGAACCGGGCACGCTGTGGAGCGCCTTGCTTCTGAAGGACCGCTTGGCACAGTTCGTACACCGCGCCCTCGACGCAGCCGCCGGAGATGCTGCCGATGGCGTGGCCGTCCTCGTCCACTGCCACCGACGTACCGATGGGCATGGGTGCGCTGCCGGTGACGTCGACGACGGTGGCCAGGGCGAAGGGGCGTTCCTCGCGGCACCAGCGGTGCAGTGTGTCCGCGATGTTCAGCATGAGGGTCTCCACAACAGACGGGCGCAGAAGGTGGGTCGGGTCGCCGCCGCGTCCACGGGGGCGCATGCGCGGCGGCGACCCGGGAGGGGCGGTAACCGGGTCGTACAGATTCGGTGGAGATTACGGCGGC
>NZ_JBEYFC010000975.1:0-1541 GCF_040634175.1 Streptomyces sp. NPDC007162 | reverse complement strand
GGGCTCGCCGGTCACCGTGACCGGTTCGGCCGCTTTTCGCCAGTCGAGGCCGGTGGTGATGGTGTCGAGGGCGCGCAGGGCGCCGGTGACGTCGTTGCCGCCGTGCACGTAGGCGCCGAAGGGGCGGCCCCGTGTCCCGTCCAGGCACGGGTAGTAGATCTGGTCGAAGAAATGCTTGAGGGCCCCGGAGAGATATCCGAGGTTGGCCGGGGTGCCGAGCAGGTACCCGTCGGCCGCGAGCACGTCGGAGGCGGTGGCGGACAGGGCCGCCCGCCGTACCACCCGCACCCCCTCGATCTCCGGGGCGGTCGCCCCGGAGACCACGGCCTCGAACATGGCCTGGCAGTGGGGCGAGGGGGTGTGATGGACGATCAGCAAGGTGGGCACACCCGCAGCCTGCCCGCGCCGGCCGCCGTCGGCAAGCGGCGGCGGGCACCGCTCACGGCTGTGCGGGCATGGTCCAGCAGTTGGAGACGGCCGGCACACCGGAGAGCCGGGCGGTCAGCCAGGCGATGGCGTCGCCCTGGTCGGTGAGCAGGGGTGCCAGATGGTTCAGCAGGGCGCGGCCCGCGTCCGGCAGCACGACCGGCACATACGTGACGTCCGCGCCTTCGCCGCACCAGTCGACGGCCAGCTGCCGGGCCTGCGCGTGCGGTACGAGGTCGTCGCTGACGCCGGTCGCGAGCCGTACCGGGCCCGCCGGCGCCGTCCTGCCGATGCGCTGCCCGTCCAGGAAGGACCGCAGCGCCGGCTCCTCGGCGATGACGTCGGAGATGGAGCTGCCGTCGCTCGTCCAGGCGGTGCTGTGCTGGGAGCCGTAGGCGAGGAGCGCGTCTGCGACACACATCGTCGACAGGTCGGTGAGGGCGGCCCGGCCCGCCGCGCCGAGGTGGGAGTCGACGATCGGTTTCAGCGCCGGGTCGGACTGGACGAACCCGTTCACCGCCCAGCCGAGGGCACCGGCCAGGTCGCTGCCGTCGATGGCCGCGGTGACGGCGGTGAGGTCGGCCGGCGGCGCCCCGGAGTAGGTGCCGGAGAGGGCGACGTCCGGGGCGTAGCCCGGCTGGATCTCGGCGGCCGCGGCGGTGGCGCCGCCGCCCTGGCTGTACCCGAACAGACCCACCCGGGAGGCCGCGGTGACCGAGGCGCCGGGCACGCGCCGGGCGGCCCGTACGGCGTCCAGGACGGCGTGGGCGCCGTCCAGCCGGTTGACGTAGGTGTGCAGCCGGTCGGTGGCGCCGAGCCCGACGTAGTCGGTGACGACGACCGCGACGCCCTCGGCGAGCAGCCGGTAGACGGACAGGTCCTCGTAACCGACGGACACCGTCCGGCCGTTGAGGAGCAGCGGGTGCTCCAGGCCCATGGAGGCGGCGCACTGGTCGCCCTGGCCCATGGTGCCGGGGGCCACGGCGACCAGCGGACGGGCGCCGGGGCCGAGCCAGGGGAGCGTCGGTTCGAGGTAGGCGCCGGTGACCGCGACCGGCCGGCCGGCCGAGTCGGTGGACTTGTACATCAGCCGGGTCGCGGTGCCCGGCAGCGGT
>NZ_JBEYFC010000974.1:0-1542 GCF_040634175.1 Streptomyces sp. NPDC007162 | reverse complement strand
GAAACGCTGCTCGGTCGCACCCCGAGCCTCGACGATCATGAGGTACTGGTTCTGCCCCTGGACCTTGTAGACCTGCGGCGCCTCGAACAGGTTCTCCGGCGTGTCGCTCATGACCGTGGTGTACGACGAGCCGAAGCTGCCCGGGAAGTTCCCGATCGGCATGCTCGACCGGTAGATCTTGCCGTTGTCGCCGGCGAAGAACAGGTACATGTTCTGGCCGTCGGCGATCAGGGTCTGGTCGATCGGGCCGGTGGCGGATTCGGTGCGGGGGATGCTGCCGGTGAACAGCGGCTGCGGCGCGGACCAGCCGTCGGGGTTGGTGGGGTCGCTGGAGGTGCGGTAGACGAAGGCCGACGCGCCCCACTGGGACGCCAGCACCCAGATGTTCTTGGGCGCGAAGTAGAACAGTGTGGGTGCCACCGCTTTCTGGCTCATGCCGGTCTGGCCGGCCGAGGCCATGTCCGCCCAGTTCGTGAAGGGCTTGAACATCATCGAGCCGTACGACGATCCCGACACGTCCGACGCGTAGACCAGGTGCTTGCCGTTGTACGTCACGGTGGTGAAGTCCTTCACCGCGTCCCACCCGTTCGCCGGCTGCGCCGACGCACCCGTCGAGGTCCACCGGTACGTCGACGGAAGAGCGCACGTGTCGCTCTTCGGCGCCGCGGCCGGCCTGAAGTTCCAGTGCTGGTTGGCACCGCCGTTGGTGTCCCAGATCTGGACGGGAGTGCCGTTGGCGGTCCGACCGCCGGGGATCTCCAGTGCCCGGCCGCTGGCGACGTTCGTCAGGGTGTAGGAGCCGTCGCTGTTCCGGGCGGCCTTCCAGTGCTGGTTGGCGTGGCCGTTGGAGTCCCAGACCGCCATCCTCGTCCCGTTGCCCGTCTGGTTGCCCGGCTCGTCCAGGACCCGTCCGCTGGCGACGTTGGTCAGGGTGTAGGAGCCGTCGCCGTTCCTGGTGGCCCGCCACTGCTGGTTGGCGGCGCCGCTTGCGTCCCACACCTGGAGCGGGGTGCCGTTGTCGTTCTGTCCCGCGGGCTCGTCGAGAACACGTCCGGCGGCCGCGTCGGAGAGCGTGTAGACGGTGCCGGAGGTGATGTCCCCGGCCTGCGTGCCGCCGCTGCCGGTACTGCCCAGGGCGGTCAGCACGGCGCTGTAGGCGGGCTTCCTGTCGCCGCCCGCGTCGAACAGCAGCGGGTTCTCGCCGGTGCGCCAGGAGTCGCTGTCGCGTATGCCCCACACGGTGATGCCGGTGCAGCGGGCGACGCCGAGGCAGTCCTGGACGGTGTCGGCGTACGCGGTGGCGGACGCCTGCGCGATGTCGAGCTCGGTGATCTGGACGTCCACACCGAGCGCGGCGAACTTGGACAGGGTGGTCCGGAAGCTCGCCGGTGGGCCGCCGGTGCCGAAGTGGCTCTGGAAGCCGACGCAGTCGATGGGCACGCCGCGCGACTTGAAGTCCTTGACCATGGTGTAGACGCCCTGGGTCTTGGCGTCGGACCAGTTCTCGATGTTGTAGTCGTTGTAGCAGAGCTTGGCCGCCGG
>NZ_JBEYFC010000973.1:0-1558 GCF_040634175.1 Streptomyces sp. NPDC007162 | reverse complement strand
AGGTCGAACACGTCGATGAGGGTGCCCGAAATTACTAAGCGGTAACTTATTCAGTCCGTCTGAGACTACCCGCAATCCTTACCCGCACTGTAGTCAGGTGCGGAGTGATCTGGATCGCTGAGGCCCGCCTGTGCTCCGGCCTCGCAATCCGATCGTGTTATTCGTACATGATTGTTACATTCGGGTCTAATTTGGATCCGTGCTCTACGGGATCGCCGCCGCCACCACTGCCCTGCTGCTCGCCGCCGTCCTCGCCGC
The DNA here is from genome assembly GCF_040634175.1 of Streptomyces sp. NPDC007162. Taxonomy (NCBI): domain Bacteria; kingdom Bacillati; phylum Actinomycetota; class Actinomycetes; order Kitasatosporales; family Streptomycetaceae; genus Streptomyces; species Streptomyces sp. NPDC007162. The sequence goes on along the minus strand of NZ_JBEYFC010000973.1, from coordinate 1,300 downwards.
GCTGATCCGGCCGCCCGCCCTGCGGCTCGGCCTGGTCGACCGCAGGCGGGCCCGGCCCGTGCCGGCGCTGGGCGGCCTCGCCGTCGTCGGCGCCACCTGCGTGGTCGCTGGGGTCGGCGACTGGAGCGGGGTCGCCCCCCTCGGCGCCGGGGTGGGGGAACTGCTGATCGCCGGGGGAGCCGTCGCGCTGATCGGGGTGGTCGCCGACGTGTGGCGGCTGAAGACCCGTTTCCTGCTGTTCGGTACGGCCGTGGCGGCGGCCTGTGTGGTGCCGTACGGCGAGTTCGGGATCGCCGGCGGGGCGCTGGGCGTCGGCTGGATCGCGTTCGTCGCCGTCGCCTTCAAGGGGCTCGACCACGCCGACGGGCTCGCCGGCACGGTCGGGGTGGTGACCGCCTTCGGGGCCGGTGCCTGTGCCGCCGCCGAGGTGATGGACGGGCTCGCCGTGCTGCTGAGCGTGCTCGCCGCCGCGCTCACCGGGTTCCTGATGCACAACTGGCATCCCGCGCGGATCGCCCTCGGCGCCACCGGCTCGCTGTTCGCCGGGTTCGTGCTGGCCGCGGCCGCGCTGCTGACCCAGACCGGGCACGACCCCGTCACCGGCGCCGGCGAGCTGTTCGCGCTCACCGCCGTCGCGGGCGCCGACGTCCTGGTGGTGGTCCTGTCGCGGCTCCTCGCCGGGCGGCCGGTGCTGCGGCGCGGCCCCGACCATCTCGCGCACCGGCTGCGGCGGTTGGGGCTCACCTCGCAGGGCGCGACGGTGGTGCTGGGGACCGGATCCTTCGCCGGGGTACTCGTCGCGGTGCTCGTGCACGGCGGCTGGGTCGGTCGGACGGGCGCCACATGCGTCGCCTGCGTCACCGTCAGCGTCGTGCTGCTACTCCTTCGGGTGCCGGTGTACGGGCCCCGGCGGCTTGAATCGACGCAGGTCAGCGGGCACCTGCGTGTAAGGAACGGATAAGACTTGAGCCTTATGGACTCAGGTCTGTTGACCCGCGACGAGGCTTCATGCACACTTGAGTCCGTTCCACTCAAGTCAGCTGGAGGAAATCACCATGGCACGTGCGGTCGGCATCGACCTGGGCACGACTAACTCCGTCGTCAGCGTTCTTGAAGGCGGCGAGCCCACCGTCATCACCAACGCCGAGGGTGCCCGGACCACGCCGTCCGTCGTCGCCTTCGCGAAGAACGGCGAAGTTCTGGTCGGCGAGGTCGCCAAGCGTCAGGCGGTCACCAACGTGGACCGGACCATCCGGTCCGTGAAGCGTCACATGGGCACCGACTGGAAGATCCAGCTCGA
>NZ_JBEYFC010000972.1:0-1561 GCF_040634175.1 Streptomyces sp. NPDC007162 | reverse complement strand
GGCTTGAGGTCCTCGGTGACGGCGGGCACCGCGACGTGCAGCACGGTCGCGTCGAGCGCGACGAGCAGCAGGCTGACGCACAGGACGACGAGGACTCCTGCGGGGTGAGGTCCGGGCGCAGCCGCAGCCAGGACGGCTGGCGCAGCAGCCCGGCCCGCGTGCGCGTGCTGTAGTTGACCTCGCCGACCAGGCGGGGCAGCACCCAGTGGGCGTTCGCGACTGGCGGCACCGGATCGAAGGGGCAGGTACCGGTCTCGGCGGCCCGCAGCAACGCGGCCAGTTCGGCGCGTTCCGTCCCGCTCCAGCCGGTGCCCACCCCGCCGACGTACCGGAGCCGTCCGTCGGCTGACCGCTGACCCACCAGCACCGCGCCCGGCAGGCCGGCCAGCCGCCCCCGGCCCGGCAGCCAGCCGCCGACGATCACGTCCTCGGCACGCCTGTTCCGGATCTTGATCCAGGCACGGGACCGCACCCCGGGCTCGTAGCCCGAGTCCAGCCGCTTGCACACCACGCCCTCGAGACCGTGCTCCCGGGTGGCCCGCAGCGCCTCGGCGCCGTGTCCGACGACCGCGCCCGGTGTCGACCAGTACGGCCCGTGCAGGGCGAGGGACTCCAGGAGGCCCCGCCGGTCGGTGTACGGAACGGTGAACAGCGGTTCCTCCAGGTACGGGACGTCGAACAGGATCAGATGGACCGGTACCCGGGCCGCCATCCGCGCCGCCCGGGCCGGAGCGTGGGCGAGGCCCATCCGGCTCTGCAGCAACTGGAAGTCGGCGCGCCCCTGTTCGTCCAGGGCCAGCACCTCGCCGTCCAGGACCGCCGGCACCCGGCCCAGGGCCTCGCCGAGCGGCTGGAGCTCGGGGTAGGCGGCGGTGATGGCCTCGCCGGACCGGGCACGCAGCAGCAGGGTGCCGTCACCCGGCAGGTAGACGACGGCACGCTGACCGTCCTGCTTGGTCTCGTACGCCCACCGGGCGTCCTGGGCGGCGGGCGGCAGCCTGCCGGGAGTGGCGAGCATGGGCGCGATCAGCGGCAGGGCGGTCACGCAGAAGGTGTGGACCGGCCGCGTCCGCCGCACGCCCCTTCCGGCACCGGTTCCCCCGAACAGGCCTCAGCCGTCCGTTTCCGGCGACGGGGGCCGCACCAGCCCCGACTGGTAGGCCATCACCACGAGTTGGGCGCGGTCCCGGGCGTCCGGCTTGGTCATCACCCGGTGGACGCGGGTACGCACGGTCAGCGGGGAGACGAACAGCTTCCACGTCAGGGAGCCGGTCCACCATCCCGGGCCGCCGCTGCCCCGTCGTCGTGCGGCTGCCGACACTCCCGGCTGCGGAGAACCCGGTACGGACGACGGCACGCGTCCTCCAGACGACCGACGGCACGCGACCCCGGCACCGCCCCGACACATCGCGTCACCGGCCGCCGGCCGCTGATCGCCGACCACTGGGCCGGGCCGCCGGCGCGGCAGCCGCGACTGCGGCCATGCCGGTCGGCGCGGAGACCTGTCCGTCATCGGCGGTACGACCGGAGTGGTCCCGGCGGCGGGCCGCCCGTCGAGGGC
>NZ_JBEYFC010000971.1:0-1568 GCF_040634175.1 Streptomyces sp. NPDC007162 | reverse complement strand
TGTTCGGCACGGTCTTCCTGACCGACCAGCACATGGAGGCGGGCTCGCCGCGCACGCAGCGCCTGGCGGAACACGAGGCCCGGCACGCCGACCAGTGGGCGGTCTTCTCGCTCGTCGGCGGTCCTGCCGCCTTCCCCACGCTCTACGGCCTCGACGAGGCATTCTTCCCCGGTGCGTTCAATCACTTCGAACGTCAGGCCGGGCTGACTGACGGCGGCTACGAGACGCCGTCGCACTGCCCGCCCCTTGCCGGGCGGCTGACCCTTGTCTCCCTCGGGCTGGTCGCAGGCACGACCCTGGTCGCCCGGCGCAGACCGCAAAACGGCAGTCGCCGGAAAGGAAGGCCACTCGGCGCTTCACCGTGAAGCAGGGAGAAATTTCTCCCCCCTTACAGAACGCCCGTGCGGTGCGATGCTTTACGGCGTCCCCACCCCGCCGCGGTCGCACGTGGCCCTGAAAAGAGACTCCACCGAATGTCGCCCACGACCGACGACCGACCCCGCAAACTTCCTTTCGTCGTCCTGGTGTTGTCCACTGGAACGTTTCTCATGGGCCCCACCGAATTCGTCATCGCGGGCCTGCTGCCCGAGATCGCCGATGATCTGGATGTCTCCCTGTCTCAGACGTCGTCTCATTTGGTGAGTCTGCGGTAGCAGATGAGGCTGCAGGCGATGGCGGTGAAGGCCAGGAAGTGTTCGGCTTTGCGTTCGTAGCGGCGGTGCAGACGGCGACAGTCGGCCAGCCAGGACATCGTGCGCTCGATCGTCCAGCGGTGCCGGCCGAGCCGGCTCGAGGACTCGATGCCCTTGCGGGCGATGCGGTGTCGGATGCCTCGCTGACGTAGCCATCGGCGCAGGTGGTTGTAGTCGTAGCCCTTGTCCGCGTGCAGCTTGGCGGGCCGTCGTCTGCGCGGGCCGCGGCGGGAGCGGATCGGTGGGATGCCGCGTACGAGTGGCTCGAGTGCCTGGCTGTCGTGCAGGTTCGCGGCGGAGATCCCGATCAAGAGGGGTAAACCGGTCCGCTCGGTGATCAAATGGATCTTCGAGCCTTTCTTGCCCCGGTCTACAGGATTCGGGCCTGTCAGGTCCCCCCTTTCAGGGCCCGCATGTTCACCGAGTCGATCGCGCAGCGCGACCAGTCCAGGTCTCCGCGCGAGCCGAGTTCGTCGAGGATGAGACGGTGCAGCTTCGCCCAGACCCGGGCGGCGGTCCACTCGGTGAAACGCCGGTGAGCGGTGGCCCCGACGGGCCGAAGACCGGCGGCAACTGTCGCCAGGTGCAGCCCGTCGTGGCCACGAAGATGATCGCCGCGAGGACCTCACGATCCCCGTACCGATGCCGACCACCGCCCTGCGGCCGCGATGGAGCAGGTGGGACCACTCGCTGGAACAGCAACCACAACTCGTCCGGCACCAGGCGCTCAACCATCACCACACGGTGAAGATTACCCAGCACTCCAAATGAGACGACTTCTTACTGATCTTTTCGTAAGTTCGGTGGGTGTGGTGGCCTTGTGAGTGGGAGGCTTTCGGGGTGGCTTATCAACCCTCGCCTTCGGCTGCCGGCCCG
>NZ_JBEYFC010000970.1:0-1575 GCF_040634175.1 Streptomyces sp. NPDC007162 | reverse complement strand
GGTGACCCGCGGTGCCGGTCGCCGCGTCGACCGGCACCGGTCCGTTTCCGTCTGCCGTGGTGACATAGGCCGTGCTGCCGGTCCAGGCCAGGGCCACGTCGAAGGCCGATGCACCCACCGTGATCCGGGTGCCGGGGGCGCCGGTCACCGTGTCCACCGGAGTGACCTGGTCACCGATGCTCGGGCTGACCCACAGGGTGCGGCCGTCCGGCGAGAGGGCGAGACCGTAGGCCTGGCCCGAGACCAGGAGGGTCGGTTCGGTGCCGTTGGTCGCGGTGCCGATCGGGGTGACCGTCGAACCGCCGGAGTCGGAGACGTACACCGTTCTGCCGTCCGGTGCGGCGACCACGTTGAAGGGGCTCGGGCCCACGGGTATCGCCGCGCCCGCCTTCCGGGTCGTCAGGTCGACGGGGGTGACGGTGTTGTCGTGGATGTTCGCCGCGTAGAGAGTCCGGCCGTCGGGGGTGACCGCCATGTTCTCCGGGCCGGAGCCCGCCGGGATCGGCACGCCCGTCCTCAGGGTGCCCGTGTCGATCGGCTGTACCGCGCCGTCGGTGTAGTCGGCCCCCCACAGCGTCTTGCCGTCCGGAGTGAGTGCGAGGCCTGCGGCGACCTTGCCCACCGCGACCGTGGCGCGACCGCGCCCTTCGCGACGTCGATCACGCTGACCGTGTCGGAGCCCTGGTCGGCCGCGTACGCGGTCCGCCCGTCGGCGCTCACCACGACCTCGCCGGGGTTCTTCCCGACCGCGATGTCCGTCGTCGTCCCGGTGGCGAGATCGATCGAACTCACCGACGCGCCGCTGAAGTCGGCGGTCAGGGCACGGAAGTGCCCGGAGCCTTAGCCCGCCCCCGGCCGGGACGGTCACGGTCCCTTCGGCGGGAGACGCGGTGACGCCGGCGGGCACGTCGAGCCGCCAGCCGACGGTCCTGTCCTCGGTGGAGCGTCTGTCGGAGAGTTCCAGAGTCACGGTCCGTGAGGCGCCGGGCTTCAGTGACAGGGACGACGGGGAGAAGGAGACGTCGACTCCCGGGTCGGGCGCGGTCTCCAGCATCGTCCCATCGATCGGGTGATGTCGAGGGATTTGGGAGGCAGTGACTCTCTTGACCGGGCAAGAACGGACCATGAAAAAAATGATCGTCACAGCAGTGCTCGCAGTCGGCCTACTCGGGATCGCTCCTCAGGCGATGGCCTCCGACAACGACAGCGGCACGACGAGTCTCAGCGGCAACGGCGCCGAGACGGTGTTCGGCAACGCGAGGACCGATGGGGCCATGAGCCCCCAGTCGGCCCTGGTCCAGGGCTCGCTGAACCAGCTCTGTGCCGGCGTGCCGGTCAAGGTCGACGCCGCTTCCATCGTCGGCGTCGTGCCGGTTTCCGTGCTCCAGGACGTGCCGGTCCTGTCGGCGCCGCAGAACCAGCAGTGCACCGAGAACTCGACGCAGGCGAAGGGCGACGAGCCGCTGTCGCACCTCTTGGGCTAGGGTCTGTTGCGAAAGTTGATCTTGTTCGTTGATGATCAGGTCTTGTGGGGCGTGGGGATCTGACGAATGGCCAGTGGGCCCGGCTTGAACC
>NZ_JBEYFC010000969.1:0-1575 GCF_040634175.1 Streptomyces sp. NPDC007162 | reverse complement strand
GGTCGTGCACGAGGTGTTCGAGCCGGACCAGGTGTTCCGGATCGACCACTACCTCGGCAAGGAGACCGTCCAGAACATACTGGCGCTGCGCTTCGCCAACACCATGTTCGAGCCGATCTGGAACCGGTCCTTCGTGGACCACGTGCAGATCACCATGGCGGAGGACATCGGTATCGGCGGCCGCGCGGGCTACTACGACGGCATCGGCGCCGCCCGTGACGTCATCCAGAACCACCTCCTCCAGCTGATGGCGCTGACCGCCATGGAGGAGCCCGCCTCCTTCGACGCGGACGCGCTGGCCGCGGAGAAGGAGAAGGTGCTCGGCGCGGTACGGCTCCCGAAGGACCTGGGCAGGTCGACCGTGCGCGGTCAGTACGCGGCCGGCTGGCAGGGCGGCGAGAAGGTCATCGGCTACCTCGAAGAGGACGGCATCGACGCCCAGTCGAAGACCGACACCTACGCCGCCGTCAAGGTCGAGGTCGACAACCGCCGCTGGGCGGGCGTCCCCTTCTACCTGCGCACCGGCAAGCGCCTCGGCCGGCGCGTCACCGAGATCGCCGTCGTCTTCCAGCGGGCCCCGCACTCCCCCTTCGACCACACGGCGACGGAGGAGCTGGGCCAGAACGCGATCGTCATCCGCGTCCAGCCCGACGAGGGCATCACGGTCCGCTTCGGCTCCAAGGTGCCGGGCACCTCCATGGAGATCCGGGACGTGTCGATGGACTTCGCCTACGGCGAGTCCTTCACCGAGTCGTCCCCCGAGGCCTACGAGCGGCTGATCCTGGACGTCCTCCTCGGCGACGCCAACCTCTTCCCGCGCACGGAGGAGGTCGAGCTGTCCTGGAAGATCCTCGACCCGATCGAGGAGTACTGGGACAAGCACGGCAGGCCCGCCCAGTACAAGTCGGGCACCTGGGGTCCCGCCGAGGCCGACGAGATGCTCGCACGAGACGGACGGAGCTGGCGCCGGCCATGAAGATAGACCTCACGGACACCACGGCCGCCAAGGTCAACAAGGCGCTGGTGCAGGGCCGCCGGGCCATCGGCACGCCCGCCGTGGGCATGGTGCTGACCCTCGTCATCGTCACCGACGAGGAGAACGCGTACGACGCCCTGAAGGCGGGCGGCGACGCCTCGCACGAGCACCCGTCGCGCACGCTGGTCGTCATCAAGCGGGTCTCCCGCTCCCCCCGCGACCGCACGGCGTCCCGGCTGGACGCCGAGGTCCGGGTGGGCGCGGACGCCGGCACCGGCGAGACGGTGGTACTGCGGCTGTACGGCGAGGTCGCCGACCACGCCGACTCGGTGGTGCTGCCGCTGCTGCTGCCGGACGCTCCGGTCGTCGTCTGGTGGCCGGTGAACGCCCCGCTCGACCCGGCGAAGGACCCGCTGGGCGCCCTCGCCCAGCGCCGGGTCACCGACACCTACGCGTCCGAGCAGCCGGTACGGGAGCTGTCCGCCCGCGCCGACGCCTACACGCCCGGTGACACGGACCTGTCGTGGACGCGGATCACGCCCTGGCGGTCCATGCTGGCGGCGGCCCTGGACCAGGTGGCCTGCGAGGTCAGGGCCGTC
>NZ_JBEYFC010000968.1:0-1577 GCF_040634175.1 Streptomyces sp. NPDC007162 | reverse complement strand
GTCGACACCATCGAGACCCTGGTCGTGTCCGGGCTCGTGGTCGGCCCTCTCGTGCGGCGGTCTGTCGGCTCGCGCATGCGACGGTCGGGCATCTCGTGCGGCCGACGGCTCGTTCGTGCAGTGGGCGGCTTGTCCGTGCGGCGGGCGACGCGTCCTTGCGACGGACCCCGCTGCTCATGCGGCGGATGGCAGGTTCGTGCGGCCGACGGCTTGCTCATGCGGCGGGCGGCGGGCTTATGCGGACGGCCGGCTCATGCGGCAGCTGGTCGGCTCATGCGGCGCGCCCGGGCCGGTGCGGAGGGGTGGGCGAGCGACGTGCGTGGGCCGCGTTCTCGGCCGACCCGCCCTGCTCGTCCGGATGGCGATGACCACGCAGCGTGTCCGGTGGCTTCCCGAGCTCCCGTGTGGTGTCCGGTGAGGCGCAGGGGGGCGGACGGCGCTCGTAATCGTCGGAGGTGTGGGGCCGGATCGCCGGCCCGGAGGGCATCCGCCCTCTTCGTCAACGGATGCGTCACAGCTGCGAACGGCTGACGGCCCCTCTGTGTCCCGCCACCCGCCCGCGCACCCCGAGCGTCGCCGCCCCCGCCTCGGGTGACCCCCGTTACCCCACCCGAACCCTCCGCCGAAGCCAAGCCGTAACCCTCGCGCCGAGCACGCCCCTTGACGTTCGGTCAGTCGACCGCGCGCTTCTCACCTGCGGCATCCCCCGTACGGCGGGCGTCGCCCGGCGGACGGGTCGGGCTCCTCGGTTGCTGCGGTCGTAAGAAATTCCTGTGCGAATCATTGACGCCTTACCGGCCCCTCCGTAACTTGTGCCAGCAAGCGCTTACTTGAAACGATTCATGCAAGCGGCGGCGACCGCTGCGGGGAGGGGCCCGACTGTGGGAACCAGCAGGAATGTGGAGAGGCGGACCATCCTGAAGGCGGCCGGGGCCTCGGCGGCCGCGCTCGGGCTCGCTGCGACCGCCGGGTGTGGGGGCGGCAGCGGTTCCGGGGACGGCACAGTGACGATCCGTTACTCCTGGTGGGGTGCCGAGGAGCGCGCCAAGAAGATCAACCAGACCATCGCGCTCTTCGAGAAGAAGTACCCGAAGATCAAGGTCAAGACCGACTTCCAGACGTATGCGTCGTTCTGGGAGAAGTTCCAGACCCAGGCCGCGGGCGGAAATCCCCCGGACGTTTTCCAAAATGCCGTCACCTTTCTCCGGAAGTACGACAAGCGAGGAATTCTGCTCGATCTGAAGTCACAGGTTCAGGCCGGCAATCTGAGCCTGGATCACTTCCGTGCCGGTGTGACGAAGGTCGGCGAGGTCGACGGCAAACAGGTGGGAGTCCCCGTCGGTTCGAACACCATGGCGCTGGTCATCGACAAGAAGGTCTACGCGAAGGCCGGTGTCGAGCCGCACCCGGGCTGGACCTGGGACGACTACTTCAAGGCCCTGAAGACCATCCACGACAAGACCAAGGTCGCGGGGGACACCGGCTACTTCGCGATCATGTACCTCTACGACCTCTACCTCCGCCAGAACGGCAAGGCCTTCTACACCTCGGACGGACTCGGCTTCGACAAGTCCGAC
>NZ_JBEYFC010000967.1:0-1590 GCF_040634175.1 Streptomyces sp. NPDC007162 | reverse complement strand
GGCGGCCGTGAAGCACGCTTCACGGCCGCCGTGGGCGCACTCCAGCGGGGACAGGCGGCTGGCTGCCCTCGAAGGAATTTCTCGCCCCGGAGGAGCTGGACGACGCGAACCGGCGAATCGACGAGGCGGCCGGCGCTGCCGGGCGAGACCCGAGCCGGACCAACCGGGTCTACAACCTGGTCGGTGACCGTTCGACTACGCAGCGGGTCGACCTGCTGACGAGCTGGCCGGTCGAGCACGGCATGAACGGCTACACCTTCAGCGGCCCGGCCGACGAGTCCGCGCTGCGCCCCATCATCGAGAAGGTCGCGCCCGCCGTGCGCGAGGCAGTCGCAAAGGAGCATCGACGATGACACAGCCGCAGGCGGGAACTGTCGCCGGCCGCCAGATGGTGCAGCAGCTGCTGATGGCGCATGCGCCGCTGCGCAGCGACGTCGCCGCCCTGCGCAAGGGGCTTGAGGTGCTCGATGCGGCGACCACACGCGCAGAGGACATTGAAGAGCTGCTCGGCGGTCTGACTGTCGCGGACCTCACCTGGCAGCTCAAGGTGGGCTGCCAGCATTTCTGCGCCCACCTGGACGCCCACCACACGATCGAGGACGCTCGGATGCTGCCGGTCATGCAGCACCGGTTCCCCGAGCTCAGCGGTCAGGTCGGGCGGCTCCGGCGCGAGCATGAGGAGGTCAAGCAGATGATCGTGAGCATCCGCGCCGACGCGCGGCATCTGAACCCCAAGGACGAACGCTCCGTCCACGTGGTGCTGGAACGGATCGTCGCGCTTTCCGACCACCTCCAGGCACATCTCGACTTCGAGGAGCGCACCCTCTTCCCGTACTTCCTGCGGATGGACCACGGCTGGCACGCCTGAGCTGTCCTGGCCGGGAGCGTGAGTTTGGAGCCGCGGACGGCGGTGCCGCTGCGCCATGGAGGCTTTGAAGCTGGACGCTGAGCTTGACTCAGACACGAAAATAGAGGCTTTGTGCAGGTCAGGTCACCTCGATGGGTTCGAAGCGGATGGTCATCGTCGTGTCCCTGCGGTCGGCGGCGAACCGCTCGTTGGCCTCCCGCGGGTGCTCCCTCATCTCGTCGTACGAGTCGGTCACGGTCATACCGGCGCCCCCTTCTCGCTGCCCCCGCCGGTCGGCGGTGGCCTTCTCGAAGTACAACGACCCGCCCCGGACGGCGGATGCGGCGCTCACTCCTCCTGGCCGTCGTCATCGTCGAGGTCGACAGCATCCGGGTCGCGCAGGGGCCGCAGCCCCTTCACCGGCTGGGAGGCGGTGAAGTTGTACCGGCCCAGGACGTTCAGATTCTTGTGCTTGAGCGGGGAGAGCCGGGCGACGTCCTCGTCGCGGATCTCGTAGCCCTCCGCACGGAGCTGGGCGACGGCGGCGTCGATGTAGCGCGTCGTCCAGAGGACCACGGCGTTCAGCACGAGCCCCAGCGCCCCGAGCTGGTCCTCCATCCCGTCCCGGTAGGGAGTGTAAATCTAACAGCGGATCCGACGATCATGGGAGAGACGTCAAGTGACTGACACCGCCGTGGAGTTGGAGACCGTGGAGCCTGTCGAGAGTGCCCAGTCGGGGCGGC
>NZ_JBEYFC010000966.1:0-1598 GCF_040634175.1 Streptomyces sp. NPDC007162 | reverse complement strand
GTTCGTCGCCGCGCCGCAGCACCGTCGCGGGCTCGCCCATCATGTGGACGGTCCGTACGCCTCCGTCGGGGCGTACGACACGGAACTCGCCGTCGATCGGCTTGGCGTCGACCAGGCAGCCGGTGACCATCGTGGTCAGCCGGGGCCGGTCCTCGTCCAGTACCAGCGAGGGCAGTTCGTCGAGGGTGAGGGCAGCCGCCGCGGGGTCGCGGCCGAGGATCCGGTAGAGCTCGGCGGACCAACTCGCCTCGTCCGTGAGGAGGTTCCACTCCGCACTGCCGACGCGGCTGAGCAGCGAGCCGGAGCCGGACGGGGAGGACGGCACGGCGGCCGGGTCCGGCTCGGCCGACAGCGGCGCCGGTCCGTCCCGCAGCTGGGCGAGGTGCTCGTCGAGGTCGTTGAGCTGATGCAACGCCAGGTCGTACAGCGCCCGCTGCCACCGCTCCTCGGGGTCCGTCCCGTCGCTCCGGGTGTCCCGCCGTACGGCGTCCACGTCACCCTTGAGTCGCCGCGTCTGCGATATCAACGCCTCGACCGAGCCGCGCCCGGGCGGCTGGGCGGCGGGGCGGTCCGCGGAGACATGGGACGGCATGACGCACTCCGATGCGGGGACGGCGGGGCCAGGACGGGCGGGGGACCGGTTACGACTGTTGCACAGCCTGCGACGCCCTGTAAGGGATTTGGCAACACACGATACGGTGGTGCTTCTGGCATATGCCAGAGTCTTCACGGGCAGGTCGGACCCCCTGGAAGACGTACGCGCGGGGGGCGGCAAGTCGTAGGCCGACTACGTGACTTGACTTATTTTCAAGGGCGTTCGTGTCGCGCTCGGGCGGTTGTTCGACGTGCTTGTGTCCACAGTGTCGCGGTCTCGGCCAACCGCGGCAACTCTGGCCGGAATTGACGTCCCGCGAAGGGCCTCCGCGGAGTCCTACAGGCATGGACATCACTTTCGAGCAACCCGCCCGCGCCCGGCTGATCACCGCCGAGGACCAGGAGATCCCGGTGCCCGCCACGCTCCGGTACACCTCCGGTGACCCGCTGGCCGTGTTCGTCGATTTCCCGGCCGAGGTCACGCTCGGCGGACAGGAGGTGACGTGGACCTTCGCCCGCTCGCTCCTCGACCAGGGGCTCGGGGCCCCCGCCGGGCGGGGGGACGTGCACATCTGGCCCTGCGGCCCGGGTCGTACGGCCGTCGAGTTCCACTCGCCGCACGGCCTCGCCCTGCTCCAGTTCGACACCCAGGCGCTGTTCCGCTTCCTGCAGCGCACCCACGAGGTGGTGGCCCCGGGGGAGGAGGACGTCGCGGCGGTCGTGGAGGAGGGCCTGAGCGCGCTGTTCGGGGGCGTGTGAGGGGCACTGCGGTGGCACGTCAGCGGTCGTCGTCGCGCGCGTACAGGCCCGGGCGCCGGGCGAGTTCGACGGTCGTACGGCGGCCGGTCTCCAGCGCCCTGACTCCTGCCTCGGCGACGACGGAGGAGGCGTATCCGTCCCAGGCGCCCGGTCCGGTGACCCGGCCCTGCCGGGTGGCGTCCACCCAGGACTGCACCTCGCGGTCGTAGGCGTCGGCGAACCGCACCAGATAGTCCTGGGCGACC
>NZ_JBEYFC010000965.1:0-1605 GCF_040634175.1 Streptomyces sp. NPDC007162 | reverse complement strand
GCGCGGGGCCCGAGGTGTAGACGTCCATGTGGGCGTCTACCATCGCGCCCTGCGCGAGGTAGCTGTACACGTCCCGGCTGAACAGCGGGGGCGCCAGCAGCAGCGGGGCCGCCCAGACGGCGAGGACCAGCAACAGCTGCCGCGGGGTGGGTGGTTCGGAGCCGCGGACGAGACGGCCCAGCAGCAGCCATGCCGCGATCAGCAGCACCACGCCGAAGTAGACGCCGACCAGGCCGAACGCCGCCTGCACGGAGCTGGGTGCGAGCAGATCCGCCACGGGCAGGGCGCCGGCTGTCTCACCTCCCAGGGCGAGGAAGGCGGTGCCGGCCAGGCCGAGTACCTGGCAGCGGCGTAGATCGACGGGGAAAGCCATGGCCAACACTGGGTCAGCGTGTCAATGGCGGGTGGCCGGAAAGCGACGAGGTGTTTTCACGGGAGGGGCCTGGTTGTTACCTGTGGGTGGTGGCTCACGGCACGGAGCGGGCGGACGGGGGCTTCTGCCGCCCCTGCGGCCTCCGGCCTCGCGGTGCGCGTGGCGCCCGGCTGCCGGTACGCGTCACGCCGACGTCATCTTCCGTCGGCAGATCGCGGCGGCGGACGAACCCGAGACGATGCGCGCACGCATGGTCAAGGAGTACGAGGCCGAGCTCATGCACCCCTACTACGCGGCCGAACGCGGCCTGGTCGACGACGTCACCGACCCGGCAAACACCCGAGCCGTACTGGCCTCCGCCCTGGCGATGCCCCGCACCAAACACGCCGACCTGCCGCTCCGCACACACGGAAACCCCCCGCAGTGACAGCCCGGCCTCCTCAGAACACGGACAGGCCCGTGAGTGTCGTGAACCGGTCCAGCGCCGCCACTCCCGCCACCGAGTTGCCCCGTTCGTCCAGACCGGGGCTCCACACGCACAGCGTGCAACGGCCCGGCACCACGGCGATGATGCCGCCCCCGACCCCGCTCTTCCCCGGCAGCCCGACCCGGTAGGCGAAGTCGCCCGCCGCGTCGTACGTCCCGCAGGTCAGCATCACCGCGTTGACCTGCTTGGCCTGGCTCCTGGTGAGGAGGCGGGTGCCGTCGGCGCGGATGCCGTGGCGGGCCAGGAAGGTGGTGGCCAGGGCGAGGTCGGCGCAGGAGGCGGCGATGGAGCACTGCCGGAAGTACTGGTCGAGGAGGACCGGGATCTCGTTGTCGATGTTGCCGTAGGACGCCATGAAATGGGCGAGGGCGGCGTTGCGGTCGCCGTGCTGGGACTCGGAGGCGGCGACCTCCTTGTCGAAGTCCAGGGACGGGTTGCCGCTCTCCGCCCGCAGGAAGTTCAGGAGTTCGCCGGCCGCGTCGCCGGTACGGGTCTGGAGGCGGTCGGTGACGACCAGGGCGCCCGCGTTGATGAAGGGGTTGCGCGGGATGCCGTTCTCGTACTCCAGCTGGACCAGCGAGTTGAAGGGGTTGCCGGAGGGTTCACGGCCGACGTGTTCCCAGAGTTCGTCGCCCTCGCGGGCCAGGTCGAGGGCGAGGGTGAAGACCTTGGTGATGGACTGCGTGGAGAACGGCTGCCGCCAGTCGCCGACGCCGTAGACCGTGCCGTCCAGCTCGGCCACGGC
>NZ_JBEYFC010000964.1:0-1613 GCF_040634175.1 Streptomyces sp. NPDC007162 | reverse complement strand
CTCTCTTTGCCCCTCCTCTCTGTTGTTCTTTTGGGGGGGCTCGGTGTGGGGGGGGGGGTTGGGGCGGTGTGGTCGAGCGCCGCCCCCGCCTGGGGTTTCGGTGTCGGTCGGTGTCAGTCGGAGCAGACGGACGCGGGCCAGCGGCCCGCCAGCAGGGTGCCGAGCATGTCGCGCAGCAGGTCCCGCTGGTCCGCGGGCAGGCGGCTGAAGAAGGCCGACTCGGTCTCGGTGGCCACCTTGTCGGCCGCCGCCAGGGCCTCGCGGCCGGAGTCGGTGAGGATCAGGTTGTAGCGCCTGCGGTCGGCGGGGTTGCGCCGGCGCTCGACGTGCTGGTTGCGCTCCATCTCGTCGATGACCGTCACGACCGTGGTCGGATCGAGGTTGAGAAGCCGGCTCAGGTCCTGCTGGGACAGTTCGGGGCCGCCGGCCAGGGCGGCCAGCACGAAGAAGTACCGCATGCGCATGCCGAGCGTGGCCAGGGCCTTCTCGGCGTCCTCGACCAGTACGAGGCCGGCCTTGTGCAGCAGGTAGCCGGGGCGTTCGGCGATGGGGAAGTCCTTCCGGGGCGACAGGCGTTCCCCGGTCGGCTCGGCGTGCCCGCTGGGCGCCATGCGCATGCTCCCTCCAACCGTTTGAATCTCCACGATCGAAGATACCAACGCTTCCGGCGGGGAGACAGCGCCGGGTCCCGGCGGACGGTGGCACGGGTCCCGGCGGACGGTGGCACGGGTGTCGGCCGACGGTGGCACGGGTGTCGGCCGATACGGAATTTCTGAATCCCTTGCGGAATTTAATCGTCCTTAACCTGTTTCGAGGTCCCGGGCAACGGCTGTGGCGGCGATGTGACGGCCGTCACGTGAATCCGGCTTGATTCTCTGTTACTGTCCAGAACATACCGTTCAGGTGAAGGACCGTCAGCCGACGGGGGTCGGCGGGAAACGGCGAGGCTTCGCCGACGGATCGTTTCGAATTCAACGGGGGATATATGAACGGATGTCTTTACGGGGCCGGATAGCGTCCCGGATTTCATGATTCACCGGCCCTTCGGGCTGTCTTCGGTGCGGCGACCCGTGCGCCCGTGTCATGTCGTCATGCCTGTTCACGGGCGTTCGCAGAGGCCCTTGCGCCGCTCTGTCCTTTTTCGGTACCGGCTGGCCCGCTGAGGCTGCCGGTTTCATCGTGATGCCCGCGACGACTTTCGCACGGGCATTTTCCTGGCGCTGCCATGCGCCGATCCTGGGGAGAAGAATGCGTAGGACCACTGCTGTGGCCGGTGAATCCACAGTGCTGGCGGAGGAATTCGAGAAGTGGCTCGGAGATCCGGAAGTGGCCACGAATTCCGTGTCGTTCAGGCGCGGTCTTGATCTCGATGAACAAGAAGAGCTGCCGGTGGCCGGCATCGACCATGTGCGCGCCTTCGGCTTCAGCCGCTATTTCGTGCCCGAGTCGCTGGGCGGCGAGCTGCGGACCACCGAGGACATCCTGATGCTCACCCGGGTGCTCGCCCGCCGGGACATGAACGTCGCAGTCAGCGAGAGCACCCAGGTGTGGACCATGCTCGCCTGGATCGGCGGGGAGTCCGGGCGGGTGAAGGAGCTGCGCCGGCACCTCGT
>NZ_JBEYFC010000963.1:0-1613 GCF_040634175.1 Streptomyces sp. NPDC007162 | reverse complement strand
CTAGCTTGATCTTTAACCTGCGCGGCGGGGTCGTGGGGTTGTTGACTTCTTCGTTCGCTGTTTCCCGGTGTCTGGTTTGCGGACTGTGTGCACGTCGTAGCGCGGGGTGGGCCGGGTGTTCTGGCGGCCGGGTGGTCGTCCCGGGCCGGGGCGGGAGGATTTCGGCGCTCCGGCGGGGCAGGCGGCCTGCGGGCGCAGGTGCCGAAAGTCGCGGCGGACGCGGGCTGGGGTGAGCCTGTTCGGCGGGCTCGGCTTCTCCCACGGCCGGCGCAGGTCGGCCGCCAGCGGTCGGGCCAGCCGCAGCTGGGTGTAGACGGCGAGGATCAGCCAGGTCCACCGGTCGGCCGCCTCGGGAGTACGGATCTTCGGGCAGGTCCAGCCCAGCGTCTGCTTGAACAGCCGGAAGGTGTGCTCGATGTCGAAGCGCCGCAGGAAGGCCTGCCAGAGCAGGTCGACTTGGGTGTCGGTGGCGTCACTGCCGGACCACCACAACCACACCGGCTTCGGGGTCGCGCCGCTGGGCAGGTGCTCGACCTGCAGACGGATCACAGTGCCCTCGATGACCGGCAGGGCGCCCAGCTGGGAGACCCACGCAGAACGGTGAGTCAGCCTGGGGTGGAGCCGGCCCCAGGCCCTGGCGGTGGCCGTGCCATACAGACGGGTCTTGGTCTCGGTCGCCGTATCGGGAGTGTTCCAGGTGGCCGGATCGCCGAAGACGAACTCGCCGCCGTGGCGGGGTGGACGGCCGAGCGTGCCTGGCTCGCGGGGCGGGGCCGCCCGGCGCAGGACCCGGTCCGAGCGCATACGGCCCAGCACCTGCACCGGCAAGTCCTGGAGCAGGTGGGCCAGGCGGGGCACGTCGTATCCGGCGTCCACCACGATGAGGACGTCCGGATCGCCGTCCTTCCACTGCCCGGCTTCCATCAGCCGTTCGATGAGCTCGCGCATCTGACGGGCGGTGACGGTGGCGGCGTCGTCCCCCGGCGCCAGACGCAGCGCGTCCAGCGGCGCGGTCCAAGAACTGCGGCCTGCTTCCAGCGCGCAGATCACCGAGTAGGGCCAGCCGGGGACGGGGATGTGCTGGTCCTTGCCGCGTCCGTAGGTGTGACACAGAATCCGCTGCGGTGAGGTGTGCGCGTCGGGACGCAGCCAGCAGGTGATGTCGACGGCCAGCACCAGCCGGCCGTCCGCCGCCCTCGGCAGTGGCACCGCAGCCAGGGCCCGCCGGAGCCGGGTGATGTCCATTCGACCCGCGGCCAGGGCGTCATACAGCCCGCCGTGTCCACGGCGATGCTCGCCCACCAGCGAGAGTTCCACCAGCGAGCGGACCGGGCCGTCCGCACACAGCACGGCGTCGGCCAGCTCGAACAGCGCATCCGAACGCTTGGTCAGACAGGAGTAGAACTCGCCCCGGAAGCATGACAGTTCCGCGAACGGATCCTGCAGAACAGCATGGTGCAACAGACTCATCCCCACGGCCTTCGCGCTGATCACGTGTATTCCTTGGTCGGAGCACATGGTCAGCCGAAGGCCGCCTGCACGTAGGGCAGTTACCGACGCGAGTGATCAAGTACGACGACCTGTTCGAGGCCCGAGGTTAAAGATCAAGCTAG